>NZ_JBPYCS010000062.1:0-505 GCF_051846935.1 Virgibacillus sp. W0430 | reverse complement strand
ACACCCGAAGTCGGTGAGGTAACCATTTGGAGCCAGCCGCCGAAGGTGGGGCCAATGATTGGGGTGAAGTCGTAACAAGGTAGCCGTATCGGAAGGTGCGGCTGGATCACCTCCTTTCTAAGGATAAGTCCATCACAGTGTGATGGCATCGGAACACCCTGCACTTTGCAGGGTGAAGGCATACGAAGTTGTTTGGTTCAGTTTTGAGGGAGTAAATCTCTCAAATGGTTTATCGTCACGACAAGGATCTTCTGTTTAAGAACGTCACATCGTGTGACGAACACAGAGGCCAATACGTCGTGTGAACGTTTGTACCTTGAAAACTAAATAAGAATGAGTAATCAATGACATCAACAAAAAGTAAAGCGTCAACGCTTATTTAAGTTAGTTAAGTGAATAAGGGCGCACGGTGGATGCCTTGGTACTAGGAGCCGAAGAAGGACGGGACTAACACCGATATGTCTCGGGGAGTCGTAAGTAGACGTTGATCCGGGAATTTCCGAAT
>NZ_JBPYCS010000061.1:0-709 GCF_051846935.1 Virgibacillus sp. W0430 | reverse complement strand
ACACCCGAAGTCGGTGAGGTAACCATTTGGAGCCAGCCGCCGAAGGTGGGGCCAATGATTGGGGTGAAGTCGTAACAAGGTAGCCGTATCGGAAGGTGCGGCTGGATCACCTCCTTTCTAAGGATAATTAGAAAGCGAAAGCGCCTGGTCATCGGCGTACAGACTGGACGTCTCCTGACAAGATAAAGGAAACACGATGAGCCTTTAGGTAAATCGATGTTGACTTATCGCCGGAAGGAGAAGGAAGTCTGCTAGTAGATAGGAGCTTTCGCTGGACTACGGAAGGCATACGAAGTTGTTTGGTTCAGTTTTGAGGGAGTAATCTCTCTTTATTTAATTGATGGGCCTGTAGCTCAGCTGGTTAGAGCGCACGCCTGATAAGCGTGAGGTCGGTGGTTCGAGTCCACTCAGGCCCACCATCTAAATAGAAAACATTTGGGGCCTTAGCTCAGCTGGGAGAGCGCCTGCCTTGCACGCAGGAGGTCAGCGGTTCGATCCCGCTAGGCTCCATTTTGTACCTTGAAAACTAAATAAGAATGAGTAATCAATGACATCAACAAAAAGTAAAGCGTCAACGCTTATTTTAAGTTAGTTAAGTGAATAAGGGCGCACGGTGGATGCCTTGGTACTAGGAGCCGAAGAAGGACGGGACTAACACCGATATGTCTCGGGGAGTCGTAAGTAGACGTTGATCCGGGAATTTCCGAAT
>NZ_JBPYCS010000059.1:0-1249 GCF_051846935.1 Virgibacillus sp. W0430 | reverse complement strand
ACGGTCTGGTAGTTATAGCGGAGAGGTCACACCTGTTCCCATACCGAACACAGCAGTTAAGCTCTCCAGCGCCGATGGTAGTTGAGGCTTTGCCTCTGCAAGAGTAGGACGCCGCCAGGCGATATGATTCTATTAGTCGCATTTATTGTACTAGCATATCAACGATTTGCACGGAGGATTAGCTCAGCTGGGAGAGCACTTGCCTTACAAGCAAGGGGTCGCAGGTTCGAGCCCTGCATCCTCCACCATCGATTATTTACAAGTTGACAAGTTATTAAAAAGCAACGCCGGCCTAGCTCAATTGGTAGAGCAACTGACTTGTAATCAGTAGGTTGGGGGTTCAAGTCCTCTGGCCGGCACCATTTAAATATACATTGCTGTTTGAACGTATGGAGCAACGATGACGATTAAAGGAGCCATTAGCTCAGTTGGTAGAGCATCTGACTTTTAATCAGAGGGTCACAGGTTCGAATCCTGTATGGCTCACCACCTTTTTGCGGGTGTGGCGGAATCGGCAGACGCGCTAGACTTAGGATCTAGTGTCTTCGGACGTGGGGGTTCAACTCCCTTCACCCGCATCAGCTTTAAATGCGGAAGTAGTTCAGTGGTAGAACACCACCTTGCCAAGGTGGGGGTCGCGGGTTCGAATCCCGTCTTCCGCTCCAGAAATTATATATTATTGCCGGAATGCCGGGGTGGCGGAAATGGCAGACGCACAGGACTTAAAATCCTGCGGTAGGTTTCTACCGTGCCGGTTCGATTCCGGCCCTCGGCACCATTAGCGCCCGTAGCTCAATTGGATAGAGCGCTTGACTACGGATCAAGAGGTTAGGGGTTCGACTCCTCTCGGGCGCGTATTTCACGGGAAGTAGCTCAGCTTGGTAGAGCACATGGTTTGGGACCATGGGGTCGCAGGTTCAAATCCTGTCTTCCCGACCATTTTAATTAATAGCACTTGGGGCCTTAGCTCAGCTGGGAGAGCGCCTGCCTTGCACGCAGGAGGTCAGCGGTTCGATCCCGCTAGGCTCCACCAATATTTTGTTTTTGCTCCTTGAAAACTGAACAAAACAACTCGTATGTCAAGAGACGAAGAAACACCTCCGTGTTTCTTCGGAAGGTCAGCCTTTCTATTATGAAAGCTGACGATAAATGAAACAAGCTAAGACAATTGTATAAGATTAACGGTGTTAATCTTATTTCAAACTTACTTTTATGGAGAGTTTGATCTTGGCTCAGGACGAACGCTGGC
>NZ_JBPYCS010000058.1:0-1347 GCF_051846935.1 Virgibacillus sp. W0430 | reverse complement strand
TTTGTACCTTGAAAACTAAATAAGAATGAGTAATCAATGACATCAACAAAAAGTAAAGCGTCAACGCTTATTTAAGTTAGTTAAGTGAATAAGGGCGCACGGTGGATGCCTTGGTACTAGGAGCCGAAGAAGGACGGGACTAACACCGATATGTCTCGGGGAGTCGTAAGTAGACGTTGATCCGGGAATTTCCGAATGGGGAAACCCACGATTCGTAATGGAATCGTACATGTATCTGAATACATAGGATGCATGAGGCAGACCCGGGGAACTGAAACATCTCAGTACCCGGAGGAAGAGAAAGCAAATGCGATTTCCCAAGTAGCGGCGAGCGAAACGGAATCAGCCCAAACCAATCGGTTTACCGATTGGGGTTGTAGGACACTTCACATGGAGTTACAAAGAAATACGTTAGATGAATCGACTTGGAAAAGTCAGCCACAGAAGGTAAGAGCCCTGTAGTCGAAAGCGTGTTTTCTCCGAAGTGGATCCTGAGTACGGCGGAACACGTGAAATTCCGTCGGAATCCGGGAGGACCATCTCCCAAGGCTAAATACTCCCTAGTGACCGATAGTGAACCAGTACCGTGAGGGAAAGGTGAAAAGCACCCCGGGAGGGGAGTGAAAGAGAACCTGAAACCGTGCGCTTACAAGTAGTCGGAGCGCATTTATGCGTGACGGCGTACCTTTTGTAGAATGGACCGGCGAGTTACGATCGTATGCAAGGTTAAGTGGAAGACACGGAGCCGCAGCGAAAGCGAGTCTGAATAGGGCGAATATAGTATGCGGTCGTAGACCCGAAACCGTGTGATCTACCCATGTCCAGGGTGAAGGTCAGGTAACACTGACTGGAGGCCCGAACCCACGTATGTTGAAAAATGCGGGGATGAGGTGTGGGTAGGGGTGAAAAGCCAATCGAACACGGAGATAGCTGGTTCTCTCCGAAATAGCTTTAGGGCTAGCCTCAAAGCGCGAGTACCGGAGGTAGAGCACTGATTGGACTAGGGGCCCTCATCGGGTTACCGAATTCAGTCAAACTCCGAATGCCGGATACTTTGCTTTGGGAGTCAGACGATGGGTGATAAGGTTCATCGTCGAGAGGGAAACAACCCAGACCGCCAGCTAAGGTCCCAAAGTATACGTTAAGTGGAAAAGGATGTGGAGTTGCCCAGACAACCAGGATGTTGGCTTAGAAGCAGCCACCATTTAAAGAGTGCGTAATAGCTCACTGGTCGAGTGACTCTGCGCCGAAAATGTACCGGGGCTAAACGTATCACCGAAGCTGCGGATTGTTCTTCGAACAATGGTAGGAGAGCGTTCCGAGTGCTGTGAAGTCAGACCGTGAGGA
>NZ_JBPYCS010000057.1:0-1628 GCF_051846935.1 Virgibacillus sp. W0430 | reverse complement strand
CGAGCGTGCGGAGGCCAATCATGAGCGTGGGAAGCTTTTTTCGGAGCGCGCGAGCTGTGTAATTAAAAAAGCTAGGGCGCCCCAAGAGGGGCATCCTAGCTTTTTACGTTGGTGCTTTATAGCATTTCAGATGTTGTTTTTCCTTGCATATGGTGGATCAAGTAGTCTGGGCCGCCTGCTTTGGAGTCGGTTCCTGACATGTTGAAGCCGCCGAATGGCTGGTAGCCAACGATCGCTGCTGTACAGCCACGATTAAAGTATAGGTTTCCTACGTGGAAATCCTCTCTTGCTTGCTCAAGGTGGTCGCGGTTATTTGTAATAACAGCGCCAGTCAATCCGTAGTCGGTGTTGTTGGCAATTGCTAACGCTTCGTCAAAGTCCTTCGCCTTCGTTAAGCCAACAACCGGTCCAAAGATTTCCTCCTGCATAATGCGGGCTTCTGGATCGACATCTGCGAATACGGTCGGTTGAATGAACCAGCCTTTCGAGTCGTCGCCCGTTCCACCGGCAATAAGCGTTCCTTCTTTTTTACCGATTTCGATATAGCTCATAATTTTATCGTATGCTGCTTGATCGATAACAGGACCAGTAAAGTTCTCGTTGGATGCCGGATCGCCTGCAACCATTTCCTTCGTCAACTCAGCAACACGGTCTTTTACTTGCTCATATACGTCCGCATGAATGACGGCACGTGAGCACGCCGAGCATTTTTGACCAGAGAAGCCGAATGCAGATTGGACGATCGATTGTGCAGCAAGCTCTAGATCTGCTTCGTTATCAACGACAATCGTATCTTTTCCGCCCATTTCAATAATCGTACGCTTCAACCACTTTTGTCCTTTATCTTCATGGACAACCGCTGCACGTTCAAAAATGCGCGTACCTACTTCGCGAGAGCCTGTAAAGCTCACGAAGCGCGTGCGTGGATGATCCACTAAATAGTCGCCCACTTCGCTTCCTGGACCTGGAATATAGTTGATAACACCTGCTGGAAGCCCTGCTTCTTCAAGCACCTCCATAAATTTATACGCAATTACCGGCGTTGTACTTGCAGGCTTTAAGAGCACGGTATTTCCGGTGACCATCGCAGCAACCGTAGTCCCTGCCATAATCGCAAATAAGAAGTTCCATGGCGAAATAACAAGCCCGACACCGAGCGGAATATAATGAAACTGGTTGCGCTCAATTGGACGGCTATTTACTGGTGCACCGTCTTTTAGCTCGAGCATTTGGCGACCGTAATATTCTAAGAAATCAATTGCTTCTGCCGTATCCGCATCGGCTTCCTTCCACGGCTTTCCGCCTTCCTTCACCAAATGGGCACTGAATTCATGCTTACGACGGCGAACAATCGCAGCCGCACGGAATAAAATATCTGCACGAACAGATGGATCCGTTTTTCGCCACCATTCAAACGTTTCATCCGCTACTTTCATTGCTTTTTCCGCCAAATCCTTATTCGATTTCGAAACATACCCGATAATTTCCTCTTTATTTGCCGGGTTTACAGAAACGAGCTTTTCCTCTGTCGTAATTCGCTCGCCACCTATAATAAGCGGATATTCCTTACCAAAATCAGCCTCCACCTTTTTCAAAGCGTCCAGCATCGCCTGCTTGTTTTCTTCAAT
>NZ_JBPYCS010000056.1:0-1875 GCF_051846935.1 Virgibacillus sp. W0430 | reverse complement strand
TGAATGGATAGAAGGATTAACTGCATCAGAATTACAACAGCGAGAAGAAGAAACGGTAAATCAAAAGTTAAGCGACATGGAGAAATTGAAACAAGACAATGACATGCTTGCTATGGCTGTCTTAGAACTATCACAAACAATATTGAATGGAGGCAAGTAAATGTTGGCTATGTTATTTGCAACTTATATTATTCGAGGAAAATGGGCTTATGCAGATGTGCCGGATACTCTAAAAGAAGATGTAGATAAAATTTTAATTGCTGATGATAGAGAGGATTTAATAAACGCTGAATAAGCGTTATTTTTTATGTCAAAAAAAGGGGCACGTAGCCCCAACCATCAATTAAAGGGGGCCATGATGGCTAAATATAATTATATACGATTTGTCGAATTTTGCTAGGTACTAAAGGAGGGTGTAATTTGTAGGGTTTTAATTTAAATAATAATAGGAGGGTTTAATATTTTGGAAAATATAATTAAGATTATAGTTGGACTATTCGGGGCGACTGCCTCATTTTTATTTGGGGGTTGGTCGCTATTGTTGCAGGTGCTCGTATTATTCATTGCGGTAGATTATGCACTAGGGGTTCTAGTTGCAGCGTCATACGGAAAATTAAACAGTAAGATTGGCTTTCGAGGTATTGCTAAAAAAGTGATTATATTTGCACTAGTTGCTGTAGCTTACTCAATAGACACGATTATGGGAGATGGCACATTCATAAGGGATGCGGTCATCTTTTTTTATCTAGCGAATGAACTATTAAGTATTTTAGAAACAGTTGGCAAGACAAATTTACCAGTTCCGGATGTTTTAAAAAGAACGGTTGAAACATTAAACCAAAAAGGAGAGGGTAAGAATGGTTAAAATAACAAAAGAATTTATCCCAAAGTCTCAAAAAAAACAACGTCCCGGATACACTATGATTCCGAAATATATCACAGTTCATAATACAGCTAATACTTCTAAAGGTGCAAATGCTGAGATGCACTCACGTTACTTATTAAATGGCGCAAGTGGTCGCTCAGTCGGTTGGCATTATACAGTGGACGATCAAGGTATTTATCAGCATTTACCAACAAATGAAAACGGTTGGCATGCAGGCGATGGTTCAAATGGTAAAGGTAACCGCCAATCAATCGGAATTGAAATATGCGAGAACAAAGATGGATACTTTGAAAAAGCTATAAAAAATGCACAAGCGTTGATTAAACAGTTAATGCAAGAACATAATATACCATTATCAAATGTAGTTACTCACAAACATTGGTCTGGTAAAAATTGTCCGCGATTATTATTGCATCGATGGAATGATTTTATAATAGGGATTGGAAGCACTAAAACATTCACGCCACCTAAAAAACAAACAGCATCGAAAACAGTTAACAAGCCAAAAGCAAATTTAAAAGTGGATGGTAAACTCGGTAAATTAACTATCTCGGCTTTACAACGCTACTTTGGTACAATTGTTGACGGTGTGATTAGTAAACCGAGTTTAGTTATTAAAGCATTACAACGCTGGTTAGGTGTAAAAGTCGATGGATATTTAGGTCCAATTACCATTAGTGCATTACAGCGTAGATTAGGTACCCCAATCGATGGTATTATAAGTGAGCCTGTTTCATTGGTCATTAAAGAGTTGCAGCGACGATTGAATCGTGGAAGGTTATAAAAATAAAAAGGAGCCCTATCTTGGGCTCTTTACAAGGTTGGTGGACCATAGGGAAATGGTCTTTATTATTATTTATGTTTGGTAAAATTTTATGTATGGTTTGGTTAGGTTTAAGAATACAATTATAAAAAAATAGAAAAAATCTTTAAAAGTGTTATGAAGTTATTTACATAAAAAAAAAAATTATACTATTTAAGAAAAATAT
>NZ_JBPYCS010000055.1:0-3261 GCF_051846935.1 Virgibacillus sp. W0430 | reverse complement strand
AGGCGGGCTGTTTTTTCCAATTCCTAGCAAGAATGCAAATATTGATAATGAGAACGCATATTTAATAGAACAATTAACTAACTATACTAATTGCCGTGGACTCGTTTTAGTTCATCCAAGAGATTCAAAAAAAAAGATTTCTACTTACTTTAATAATAAGCAAATTGTAGGGATAAAGCCTTATCATATTTATAGTGATGAAACCCCCACTTGGAAATCGTCAATTAGAGGGTTTCTACCAGAATGGATGTGGGAGTTAGCTAATGAGTATAAATCTATTATTATGCTTCATATGGTTAAAGATGAGGCAATCTTAGATACAAATAATCAACAAGAAATATATGAACTATGTACTAAATATCCACATGTAAGACTAGTGCTCGCCCACTGTGCCCGATCATTCCATGGACCTAATGCAAAAGGGATAAATGCTTTACGGGGGCTCGAGAATGTTTGGTTCGATATGTCAGGGATTTGCGAATCTGAACCGATAGAACATATCTTATCTGAATTTGGACCGAAAAAATTATTGTGGGGAAGCGACTTTCCAGTCTCAGAAAATCGGGGTAAAGCAGTCACATTTGGGAACGGTTTCATTTGGCTTCAAGCAGAAACTTTAAAAGAAAAAGTAGCTTTATCGCATGCTCAACCCCTATTGGTTGGGATTGAGTCTTTGTTGGCGCTTAGAAGAGCAGTTGAGTCGTTTGGTCTTAATGATAAAGATATTAAAGATATTTTCTTTGATAATGCAGCTAAATTAATAGGTATTAAAAGAGTAGAATTAAATCAGACACAAAAATTATATGAACATGGTAAAAAGTTAATTCCTGGAGGAACACAACTGTTAAGTAAACGTCCAGAATTGATGGCGCCATTAAAATGGCCTGCATATTTTAGTGAAGCTAGAGGATGTGAAGTATGGGATTTAGATGGACGGCATTATTATGACATGTCTACAAACGGTATTGGATCTTGTCTATTAGGCTACCGTGACGAAGATGTCACCAGAGCAGTTAAACGTCGCCTTAACTTGGGAAGCATGAGTTCATTGAATCCACCCGAGGAAATTGAATTGGCTGAACGTCTGTTTGAATTACATCCTTGGGCGAATCAGGCCCGATTTACACGCTCTGGAGGTGAGGTAAGTACTGTAGCGATTAGGATAGCAAGAGCTACAACTAACAGAACTGTCATCGCTGTTTGTGGGTACCATGGGTGGCATGACTGGTATTTAGCGGCTAATTTAGGAGAATCAGATTTATTAGATGGTCATCTTCTGCCGGGTTTAAATCCTCACGGAGTACCAAAAGAACTTAGAAATACAACTGTAACTTTTACTTATAATAACAAACAAGAATTACAAAATATATTTGACGAGTATGGATCTGATCTTGCTGCAGTTATTATGGAACCATGTCGTGGATCTGATCCAGAAGATGGTTTCCTAGAATTTGTACGTGATATTACAAAAAAGAATGGAACAATGCTTATTTTTGATGAGATTACAGTCGGTTTCCGTTTGCATAAGGGTGGAGCGCATTTGAAATACAATGTTATTCCTGATTTAGCCATTTTTGCAAAAGCATTAGGAAATGGTCATCCTATAGCAGCTGTGATTGGGACATCGTCTACGATGGAAGGAGCTAAAGACTCATTTATTAGTAGCACTTACTGGACGGAAAGCATAGGTCCAACTGCAGCTATAGTTACTTTGAAGAAAATGAATGAATATTCAGTTCCAGAACATATAAATAAAATAGGTAAGATGATTGAAAATTCTTGGCTCTACTTTAGTAAAGTTCATGAAATACCTATTAAAATCGGACAAGCTTTCCCATGCTTTGCAAAGTTTGAATTTGATCATATAGAATCAAAGGTTTTACAAACTATATACACTCAAAAAATGTTAGAAAGAGGGTTTTTAGCTGGTTTATCTATATACCCAACGATGGCACACAATGATCACATTGTAAAATTATATTCTGAGGCAATTGACGAGGTGTTTAAGGAGTTATCTGCCATTGTCAATAATGGAGAAAGTTTCAATATAAATAAAAATGAAATTGCACATAGCGGCTTTGCTCGTTTGCTATAAATGGAATTTAATTAGGGATCTTTTGGAGGTAAGTAAATGAATGTAATGAGCTCATTTTCACTCGAAGGGAAAGTTGCTGTAGTTATAGGTGGTTCAGGATTATATGGTAGGCAAGTTACATCAGCATTAATTGAAGCTGGTGCAACCACTTATATCACTACTAGAAATAGAGGGAAAATAGATGATTTAGAGAAAGAATTTCAAGAAGTGGGTCAACAAGTTACAGTTGCTTATTTAGATCAATCTAAAGAAGAAACAATTATTAAGTTTACTAATAATTTAATAGATAAAGAAGGTAAAATTGATATTCTTGTTAATAATGCGGTAGGTCGTGTAATGAATGGATGGAACGATTCTACTGAAAAGTTTGCACAAAGTATGGATATTAATGCAACCGGTATTTACTCTCTAACTAAAACATTTGGTAATGTAATGGAGAAGCAACGTTATGGATCGATCATTCAAGTAGGATCAATGCAAGGAATGGTGGGGCCTGATGATTGGTTGTATGAAGGGAATTTCGATGCTAGTCCAGATTACTTCTTTCATAAGAGTGGTATGATAAATTTTACCCGATATGTTGCAAGCTATTACGGAAAGTCAAACGTTCGCTGTAATTGCATTAGCCCTGGTGGTATTCTTTCTCACCGTACTTCGAAAGATTTTGTTGAACGATATAATACTCGAACAATGCTAAATCGTATGGCAAATGCATCAGATTTAAAAGGAATTATTGTGTTTCTGGCATCAGACGCTTCTGCTTACATTACGGGTGCCAACATTCCAGTAGATGGTGGATATACAGCTAAATAGATATTTCAATTATTATTATGAAAAGAGGACGTTTTATGGATGTTACAGATATAAAAATTATGCCTAGTAAGCCTTTAACTTTAGGAACGGTTCAACTTGGTATGAATTATGGAGTAGCAAATAAAAATGGAATCCCAAATCAAGACACAGCATACTCCATTTTACAAAATGCAATTAATAATGGAATTAATATTTTTGATACTGCTCAAGCATATGAAAAATCAGAAACAGTTTTGGGGGATTTTTTTAAACATAAAGATAAACCTCTGTTTATAACTAAAATGAGTTTAGAAGTCGATCGGCATACAAAATATGATGATATAGAAAGGCAATGCTATAATATCTTAGAAAAT
>NZ_JBPYCS010000054.1:0-3831 GCF_051846935.1 Virgibacillus sp. W0430 | reverse complement strand
GAACAATTATGAACAGAATGAAAACATTATGATAGAATAAGAAGAGATTATTTGTAGTTTACATGTACGTTATCATTCATGACAAAATTATTCAAGCAATTAAAATACGTAGAACGGTTAAAGTAGGGGGAATCATGAAGAAACAAAATATTTTTATTGCTTATATACTGATAGGTATTGGTGTTTACTTTCTCGCTGAACAATTGCATTTAACAGCTTTTCAAAATTTTTACGCTTGGCCAACCTTTTTAATAATCGTTGGAGCTGCATTTTTAATTTATAGCTATTCAACAAAAGATTATCCATATTTATTTATCGGTACACTTTTACTTGGCTTAGGTATCCACTTTCATGGCTTGCAAAATTATCCTTTTTGGATCGAGCATTGGGCCGTTTTCCCGTTAATTGCTGGAATTGCATATTTCGTACGCTATTCTAAAACAAAAAACGGCTTACTTCCTGGAATTGTATTAATTGGTCTTGCTGCATTTATGATTTTCTCAGAAAATGCACCCGAATGGCTTCAATGGATTTACTATGTCACTGATTTTATTCAAGCCTTCTGGCCTATTGTATTAATTGTACTCGGTATATACCTTTTAAAGCGAAAGAAATAACTTAAAAAAATCATCGAAAAAGCCCCACACGTATCAAGTGTGAAGCTTTTTCGATGAATGGTTTCGTATCTGCTCGCTTTACAAAAAAGACCCTCGTACTTTTACATTAAGCTTTTCAACGCTTTCCACGCCTCATCTTTTCCTTCACCTGTTTCAGCAGAAAAAGCGATTAGCCGATCTCCACTATGCACGTTTAATTCCTTTTTTGTCTGATTAATATGTTTCGCACGTTTCGTTTTCGGTAGCTTATCGAGCTTAGTACCAATTACAAGAACTGGGATATTAAAGTACTTTAAATAATTATACATTTGAATATCATCTTTTGTAGGGACATGACGAAGGTCTGTAATTAATACAACTGCTTTTAATGTTTCTCTTGATTCGAAATATTCCTCCATCATTTTTCCCCATTGCTGTCTATCTTTCTTTGATACCTTTGCATATCCATAGCCAGGTACATCAACGAAATACATTGAATCATTAATTAAGTAAAAATTTAACGTTTGCGTTTTCCCCGGCTTTGAGGAAGTACGCACAAGATTTTTACGTTGAATCATCCGATTAATAAAAGAAGATTTTCCAACATTTGATCTTCCTGCTAATGCAATTTCTGGGTAGTTTGTAGTTGGATATTGCTTTTTACTAGCTGCACTTATTATAAACTCGGCTTTTACTACTTTCATTATTCTTTTTCCTCCACAAGTGCATGCTTCAATACGTGATCCAAATGGCTAACTGGAATAAAAGTCAATTCTTCACGAACACTTTTGGGAATGTCGTCAATATCCTTCTCATTATCAGCAGGGATTATTATTTTAGAAATCCCAGCTCGATGTGCACTTAACGCTTTCTCTTTAAGCCCGCCTATTGGAAGTACGCGGCCACGTAATGTTATTTCTCCTGTCATACCTACTTCTTTTTTTACAGCACGACCCGTTAAAGCTGAAACGAGTGCAGTTGCCATTGTTATACCCGCTGAAGGGCCGTCTTTAGGAGTTGCACCTTCAGGAACGTGAATATGAATATCGTATTTTTTATAAAAATCCGGATCTATTTCAAGCGCTTCTACACGGGAGCGAATATAACTAAATGCCGCTTGTGCAGATTCACGCATCACGTCACCAAGCTTACCGGTCAACGTTAACTCGCCTTTTCCAGGATAGTGTGTAACTTCTATAGAAAGCGTGTCTCCACCAACAGGGGTATACGCTAATCCGGTAGCAGTTCCAACTTGATCCTCTTCCTCCATTCGACCATAACGATAGAGCGGCTTCCCTAATAGTTCGGGCAATGTTTTTTCCGTAACGATGACACGCTTCTTTTCGCCAGAAATTATAATCTTTGCAGCTTTTCGGCATAGAGTAGCTATTTGCCTTTCTAGCCCGCGTACACCGGCCTCACGAGTATATTTTCGAATTAATAACAAAAGCGCTTCTTCTCTTATTTGTAGATTATCTTTTTTTAGTCCATTTTCTTTCAGTTGCTTTAGTAATAAGTGCTTTTTCGCAATATGTAATTTTTCGATTTCTGTATAGCCGGCAATTGAAATAAGCTCCATCCGATCAAGGAGTGGTCCTGGAATATTGTTGACGTAATTGGCGGTTGCAATAAATAATACGTTAGATAGATCGTACGTCTCCTCAATAAAATGGTCACTGAAGCTGCTGTTTTGCTCTGGATCTAGCACTTCTAACATTGCTGAAGAAGGGTCTCCACGAAAATCATTCGACATTTTATCAATCTCATCTAGTAGAAAAACTGGGTTAATTGTCTCTGCGCGTTTCATTCCTTGGATTATACGGCCAGGCATAGCACCAATATAAGTTCTGCGATGACCTCTAATTTCAGCCTCATCTCTCACCCCACCGAGCGATATGCGTACAAAATTCCGATTAATGGAATGGGCGATTGATTTTGCCAACGATGTTTTACCTACACCAGGAGGTCCTACTAAACATAGGATTGGGCCTCGTATTGAATTCGTTAATTTCTGAACAGCTAAGTATTCTAAAATACGTTCCTTAACCTTATCCAGCCCATAATGATCTTTATCTAGAATTTTCTCTGCTCTGTTTATGTCGATTGTATCTTTTGTTTTTGCAGTCCATGGCAAAGAAATTAACCAATCTAAATAATTCCTTATGACGGAGCTTTCTGCTGATGTTTGTGGTACTTTTTCAAAGCGATCCAATTCCTTCATAGCTACTTTCACTATACGTTCTGGCATATTAGCTTTTTCTATCTCTTCTTTTAATTGTTCGACCTCACCGGTTTTTCCATCTTTTTCACCGAGTTCCTTTTGGATTGCTTTAAGCTGTTCACGCAAGTAATATTCTTTTTGCGTCTTTTCCATTGAAGATTTTACTCGTTTCCCTATTTTCCTTTCTAGATCAAGCACTTTTTTCTCATTTGAGATCAAATCGAGCAAATATTGCAGGCGTTCCTTAACGTTTTCCATTTCTAGAAGTTCTTGTTTTTCTTTAATTTTAATCGCTAAATGTGAAGTTATTAAATCAGCGAGACGACCAGGCTCGTCAATATCCGATACAGTCGAAAACACCTCGTCGGTTACCTTTCTTGAAACTTTTATGTATTGTTTAAATTGCTCTAACAGTGATCTCATTAAAGCTTCTTCTTCGTGCTCGTTTTCGTGGATTTCAATTACTTTTTCGATGTCTACCGTATATTCTTTCGTCTCGTCCACATAGCGTACGATTTCTCCCCGATATAATCCTTCTACAAGTACACGAATTGTTCCATTTGGCAGCTTTAACATTTGTTTGATCTTTGCAAGCGTACCAATTCGATAAATGTCTTTATGAGTAGGGTTTTCCATGCTCACTTCTTTTTGTGCAGCTAGAAAGATTTTTTGATCGTTCATCATTGCTTTTTCTAATGCACTAATAGATTTTTCTCGACCTACATCTAAATGCATGACCATAGAAGGAAAAACAATTATTCCACGTAACGCTAGGAGGGGAAACTGATTCGCGTCTTTGTTCATCGTAAGTACCTCCGTCTAAAAAATTACATATAGCTATGAATTTTAGTTAAACTGCACTGTCTATGTTTACAATTAGCATTCATTATTATAGCCAGATGCAACGATACTAACCGGTAATTAAATGCCTTATATAAACCGGTTTCAAATAAATTGCAATGAGTTTATGCATTTAATTATGCCAAATAGTTTCTTCGTTTAAAAAAGACTGAC
>NZ_JBPYCS010000053.1:0-3880 GCF_051846935.1 Virgibacillus sp. W0430 | reverse complement strand
GCTCAACCAATTGTAGAGACCTGTCTAACTTTTATCTACTCAATAATTATTTAACGTGACAAATGCCATTTAAAACATCGGGAAAACATAATTTATTAAGAACCACAATATCCCAAAAAAGATAATTAAATAAGTTATATATTTAATTATTGCTACCCCTACTTTACTAGAGTCTGATTTTTTCTCTTTTCGATTCACTTCGATATCTTTATCTTCTTGCATAATATAGCCTCCTTGCAATTGTATTTTTAACAAATCGTTTGCTGCTTTGCTATAACGTACTTACCCTGTAATTAATAAGTGAAAACATTTGCTATGTATTTGAAACAAAAAGATAGTACGAACATCAGCTTATAAAGGTATTGCAGGTCGCAATTTAATAACTGTTAAGTTTATAGCGAAGTATATGGTAACGCCGTAGCCTCTCCCTAAATTCCTCTCAAGTCCTCAAGACATGCGAATAAGCTGTATTGCGA
This sequence comes from Virgibacillus sp. W0430, assembly GCF_051846935.1. Taxonomy (NCBI): domain Bacteria; kingdom Bacillati; phylum Bacillota; class Bacilli; order Caryophanales; family Bacillaceae; genus Virgibacillus; species Virgibacillus sp. W0430. Next base: position 3,404 of record NZ_JBPYCS010000053.1, on the reverse strand, counting down.
TTGTAAGAAAATTGTAACTATCTCCCCGTAAACATTTTAATCTTACTTAAATGTAGATTGATTCGTGTATTTGGTTGTTATTAAAACACCCTTTTGTAAAGATTCTTCCTTTTAAATTTAGCCGCCTGCGAAAGTGATCACCTAGAGTGAAAGTGTTTCGCTCTAATTTGAAGATTCGGATTTCATTTGCTAACCTTATTAAATTGATTCAAATATGAACAAAATCAAAAGGTGAGAGGAGCTCTCAAAATACTTAACAGCCACTACATTTAAGGGTCAATATCATTTCTAGCGCTTTTTTGTTAAACTGGTTGTTAAGGATCTTATAATTGATAGGCTAAACAAAATTGATTACAGGGAGATAGAAAAAGAAAGGGTCGATAATAATTGGTTGAAATACGGAAACCGATAGAAGTAGCAGAAGCAGTAGAGAGGGTAATGCGTTATAAACAAAACGGGAAAAAAGAAACCATTTCATTCCATGACTGTGATGATCGGTGGTTAGCTGAACCAATTATCGCCACAGACCACATACCTTCCTTTGATAAATCACCATATGATGGCTTTGCTTTCCGGTCTAGCGATACGAATAAAGCTTCTATACACTATCCGGTAAAACTTGAAGTAATTGATCATATTGGAGCTGGACAGGTGTCAACAAAATCGATTCAACCTAATCAAGCGATTCGCCTTATGACCGGAGCGAAAATTCCGGATGGTGCAGATTGTGTGGAAATGTTTGAAAAGTGTCAAGCCTTTGAACAATATAACAAACACTATATATCGATTGATCATAAAATGATAAGTGGTCAAAATATTATTAAAACAGGCTCAGAAGTAAAGCAAGGTACACAATTGATTGCTGCTGGAACAAAGATAAATCCAGGCATAAAAGCACTTCTTGCAACTTTTGGATATAGTAAGGTTAGCGTTGCAAAAAAACCAATTATTGGTGTTATTGCAACAGGAACAGAATTACTCGACGTAGAAGATGAACTACAGCCTGGTAAAATTCGGAACTCAAATGCATATACGATTTGTTCACAAATTAATCGAGCAGGTGCATCGTATAAATATTACGGAACGTTAGCGGATGAGATAGAGCCAAGCTATGAATTGATGAAACACGTATTGAAAGAAGTAGATGTAGTAATTACAACAGGAGGAGTATCTGTAGGTGATTTTGATTTAATGCCAATTATTTATGAAAAATTAGGAGCGGAAGTTCTATTTAATAAGGTAAAAATGCGACCTGGTAGTGTTACTACAGTAGCAGCATTAGAGGATAAATTATTGTTTGGTCTATCCGGAAACCCTTCGGCATGTTATGTAGGCTTTGAGTTGTTTACGCGGCCAATTATTCGCCATATGCTCTTTAGCAAAGAACCATACTTACAAAGGATTAGAGCTACAATGGCAGATGATTTAGCTAAAGCGAACCCATTTACACGATTTGTCCGTAGCTATATTACGTACGAGCAAGGAAAAGTATATGTTAAATTAGCCGGTATGGACAAATCAAATGTCGTTAGCTCACTAGCACACACAACGAGTCTAATGATATTACCTGGGGGAACTTCTGGGTATAAGCGGGGGTCAGAGGTAGACGTATTGTTGCTTGAGCAATCCGACGGCCATCATGCATTCTAAAAAGAGGGAGGGCGGAGCAATTGAATTATATAGAAAGTCCAGCTAAAGACCAGTACGGAAGATTGTTAAAAGATTTACGTATATCGGTAATAGATCAATGTAATTTACGATGTACGTATTGTATGCCGAAAGAAATATTTGGACCGGACTATCCGTTTTTGTCACCAAATGCGTTACTTGAATTTGATGAAATCGAGCGACTCGCTACACAATTTGCACAGCTCGGAGTAAACAAAATTAGGCTTACAGGCGGAGAGCCGTTAATGCGAAAGAATCTTGATCAACTAATTGCTAAGTTAACAGCGATTTCTGGAATTGACGATATCGCATTAACAACGAACGCAATATTTTTACCAAGAGACGCAAAAAAACTTAAAGCAGCTGGATTAGAACGGGTTAATATAAGCTTAGATGCAATTGAAGATGACGTGTTTAAAAAGATAAATGGCAGAGGTGTAGGCACGCTTCCTGTTTTAAAAGGGATCGAAGCAGCTCAAACAGCTGGACTTGGAATTAAAGTGAATATGGTTGTAAAAAAGGGGATGAATGATAGTCAAATAGTTCCTATGGCGCGCTATTTTAAAAACAAAGGAATTATATTACGATTCATCGAATTTATGGATGTTGGCAATCATAATGCATGGGATTTAAAAAACGTCATATCCAAACAACAAATAGTCAACACAATTCATAAGGAAATGCCATTGGAAGCTGTGGAGGAGAATTATTACGGAGAGGTGGCCTCTCGATTTCAGTATAAGGATGGAACGGGAGAAATCGGAGTAATATCTTCCGTAACGGATTCATTTTGTGGAACTTGTACGAGAATTCGCTTATCTGCAGACGGAAAACTCTATACATGTTTATTTGCATCGGAAGGGTATGACATAAAACAGAAATTGCGAGATGGGATAAAAGACGAGGAATTAAAAGAGGTGTTAGCTGCTTTATGGGGCAGGCGAAAAGATAGATACTCAGACGAACGTGGAGCTATAAAGCATGCGGATCGGAAAAAGATTGAAATGTCATATATCGGTGGATAACATAAAAGGCACCGGCTGTTAGCGTACTGCAAGTTAAAACGTATAATAAGTTTAATATAAAAGCTGTTTTATGATGAAATTTAAAAATAAGGGTGTGTGACATTGAAGACATTTAAGTTAAAAGGCTTGGAAATAGTCGAAAACAAAGAGGATGGAGTGGCCCAAATAACAATCCCTTTAATTGATGGTCTAGTCATTAATCGAGAAGACAATCATGGCTGGCTAGTTGAAGCTTATCTTGACCGCGAACATATGGGCTTTTTACAAGATTTAAAAGAAAACAAAGATGAAATTATGATTCAAGTTAAAATTACGAAAGAAACGAACGAGCCTGCATTTTTCATAAGCTCGATTATTGGTATAAATGAAATCGATGACACACGAATCAATGTCCTTTTTCAAGGACATGTAGTTGATGTCCGAAAAAGTAAAATCGAAGAAATGCTGCAAACAATTATTGAAGAAGGCTACCAAGGTGCTTCGTTGTTGAAGAAGTTTAAGGAATTGATTTAGGAAGGATAAACCATAGAATAATTATTTAGTGGGGTATTGTCTCTTGCAGATATGGTGTTATTACACCGTCAATACTTTGGGATCCGTGGCTTAAACCACGGATCTTATTTATTTGTAAATGTAATTATGAGGTTACTCACAGGTTTACAATCAGAGATAACCATCAACAAAAGTTAAAATTTTCAGAAATATACTTTA
>NZ_JBPYCS010000052.1:0-4136 GCF_051846935.1 Virgibacillus sp. W0430 | reverse complement strand
AATCCGGAACGAATTGAGCTTAAAAAATATAGTCCACGGTTGAAAAAACATACTTTACATCGTGAAACTAAATAATACGTTTACAAACTCTTATCACGACTTGATAAGAGTTTTAATTTTTTTATGGGATCTGAGGAGCTATCTATGATACGTAAATTAATAATAGTCGCAACGTAATAATAAAGATCATAACTACAATAAGGGACGAAGTGGATTTTATTAGTCGCTCAGTTAGCTTTACGCACAGGAAATGGGATGATAAATCGAAAGCTATTAGACAAAGAAGTAATTTCTAACATTAACGCTAAAGGTAAAAACTCGTTTTCGGCGGACGTGCAGTAGCTTGATCGTACACATGGTGTGGTCTCATCAAACTCTTTCCTCCCGCTCTCGCATCTTCCCATTCGCTAGGAAATACTTCTGGATTTTCCACAAGCAAATCCGCAAACTCATTTTATTATAAAAGATTAACATGAATTTGGCTGTTCAGTTTACAAACAAGTGTATATCATTCCTTACAAAGTTAATAAATGTTTAAGTATGAGGAAAATGTTTGTGGGGGAACAGATGCACGAATCTAACTAGATAATATGTGATCAATTTTACTTCGAACGATATACACATGAATAACACCGTTGATTTTCACTGCAGGTGGATGCTTTCCGCGGGCACGGCTTCAGCCTCCTCGGAAAGCGTAGTGTATATCTACTGCGGTCGGTAGGAATCAATACTAAAATTAACGAATACAAAGACAGGTTTTTTAACTTCTTAAAATAACACCCACAAATACTTGACTCAATCAATTTTTAATGTAAAAAGTAATGCGTTCCCACATCTTGTATAATGGAGTTAATTATAGAGTTGATCAAGAAATTTCGCTGATGCTCTCTGACAGTAGATGACACATTTTACGAGTCTACGCCTAACATATAGGATCCAATCAATATAGTAAGAAAAAAAGATGAGACAAATTAGACATTAAGTATTTTTACGGTTTAAGAATGGAGTGATCGTATGGAAAAATCTCGTTTACGTAATAAAGCTATACAAACTCTTAAAAACATACCGGGCCAACAAAAAGTTCAAATTGAGCAACAGCTACAGAGGCAATTATTTTCCCAACCGGAGTGGGTTATGGCAGGATCTATTGGAATTACCGTTTCCCAAAGCTTTGAATGGGATACAGTACCTATAATTGAAATGGCTTGGAAACAAAACAAAAAAGTGCTAATACCAAAAAGTACGCCTTCAGTAAAATCGTTGGATTTTTATTACATCTTTTCATTTAATGATGTAGAAATAGGCAATTTCAATCTGCTTGAGCCTAAAGTTGAACAAGCAAATAGAGCAAATAAAAATCAGATTGACCTATTAATTGTTCCTGGACTGTTATTTACAAAAGAGGGATATAGACTAGGATTTGGTGGTGGTTATTATGATCGCTTTTTAGTAAATTACAACAATAAGACCTTATCACTGCTAAACGATGATCAGTTTGTAGATGAATTACCTATAAAAGAATACGACATACCTATAAAAAAGTTAATTACACCTACTAAAATAGTAACGGGGGATGAAAATGGATCGGAATAGATATTCACGACAAATGCTTTTTGCGCCTATTGGAGAACATGGACAAAAACATTTAATGGATAGCACCGCTCTAGTAGTTGGTGCTGGTGCACTCGGTACAGTTATTTGTAACCATCTTGTTCGCGCAGGTGTAGGAAGAATTAAGATCGTTGATCGGGATTATGTGGAGTTTAGCAATTTACAACGTCAAATGTTATTTGAAGAAAAAGATGCCCGCGAAGCTGTACCAAAGGCATATGCTGCCAAAAACAAATTAGAAAAAATAAACAGCGAAGTTAAGATTGAAGCGCATGTTATGAATATAACAAAACATAATATACGAGAACTCGTACAGTCTGTTGATATTGTAATGGATGGTACAGATAATTTTACGACTAGATATTTACTAAATGACGTTTGCTTTCAAGAAGGAATTCCTTTTTCATATGGTGGTGTAGTAGGTGGACGTGGAATGGCCGCACTATTCATTCCTCACAAAACGCCTTGCTTACGCTGTCTTGTTAAGGATGGAGGAGAAGGAGGACAAACGTGTGATACAGTTGGTGTTATTTCTCCTGCTGTAGATATCGTTTCCTCGTTACAAGTAACGGAAGCTCTTAAATACTTAACAAACAATCATGATCAACTTCGATCGACCTTTCTATCATTTGATAGTTGGTTTAACCGTATGTACAATATAAAATTTACGACAAGTGATCCAACTTGTCCGACATGTAGCTTAAAGAAATACCCTTCATTATTAGACGCAGTAGACGAAGAGACCGTTTTGTGTGGTAGAGATACAGTTCAAATACATACTCGTACAGCAATGGACTTACAATTTTGGGAAAATAAATTAGCAGAAGTTGGTTCCGTTCAGTTGACTCCATTTTTATTAAAGGTTCGCATTGAATCGATTCAATTTGTAATTTTCCCAGACGGTCGAGTTCTTGTACAAGGGACTGAAGATGCTGCCATAGCTAGATCATTGTACGATCGTTATATTGGCTCCTAATGTATAAAATGAAACAGGATGTGCAACATAAGAAAAATCGGATATTCGGATTATTGTGTAGGAAATCGGCAAAGGCTCTCTGAACCGAGAAAATGGAAGATGCGAAAATCATCGGTTTCGCATGAATCGAAGATCGTGGACAGAGCGTAGCGAGGGAAGCGGATGCGGCCATACCGACGGAACGCGGCCGCCTTCCACTGCAACCCTCGGATTCCGGCAATTAACAAGTATTTGGTGACTTTTTTAGTGGCCTCAAAGAAAGCGGTGAGCCCCCACAGTGCGTATCACGACGAGGCTCACCACTCGCCCCGCGAAAAGCGCGTATATTCCATGAGTGGAAATATTAAAATGTTTCTCCCTACTACACTATTCTCCGGATACCGAAAATTCATAGTTATAAAGGATGTCGAAGATGCGTACAATTGCAATAATTATTAGTTTAATTAGCTTATCAACTGTTTTATTCAAATTGCGCTATCGTTTATTAAATTTAATTTTAGCTATTCGATTTCTTAGGAAATTTTTTGTAACAACCTCAATGAAAATTCCACATTTTAGAAAAAATGTTGTGCCACTATTTTTAAATCAATCAAATAATTAGCAATTACCTTTTTAAAGCTATTTTTTGAACCGTTATTTATTATAGGAAAGTTTAATTTATTTATTTTATATTACCAATTTAGGAAAGCGTAATTTCTTTTGTTTAATAGTACTTATATGGCATTTTAACAGAAGAATTTACGCTATCCTTTCTGTACAGCCTCCTCTTTAATACGCACAAATTAACGCAGTTGACATATCGTTCGCTCTTTGTACAATATCTCAACTAATTTAGGTATTTCCCCAGCTTCCTAAATGGATTTTCAGCTGTTGTTTTTCCTACTGGTGTCTTATATATGTCATTCACTAAGATGAACATGAAAATAAGGAAGAAAACTTCAATGCTTTAATCTCTCCATTATCCAGCATCCGGAACCAGTTGAAGATTATCATAAAAAGTTCAAAGAAATAGAATTCGTATTGCAGCATTTTGACGGATGACCGATGGAAAATGATGAAGAAATTATGCTTGTTTTTTCCCTATCGATTGAAAAATGAACGAAATTAGTACAATGCCTATATTCTTACCAATATATTTTCTCCTACAACCATTTTACGCATACTAGTTATGTTGCTCTTTTAATTCAAAATTTACTTTATGATCATTTTATTACGTAACACCTAGCTTCTTTTGATATGATTAAAGTTGGAGGTGTACTTAATTATGGATTTATCAGAGCAGTACACAATGTATCGAATGGCATCACAGCTATTATTGAAAGATGAGTATGATTTACTTTATTTTAACGATGCAAGAAATGAACTGTGGCTTGAAAAAAAGGAAAAGAAAAAAACGAAAATAATTCGTTTTATACATAAAGGGTTTAATTGGAAAAACCACTTAAAAAAAGATATTGCTATCGTTTTCGAAAAAACCAAGTCTATAAATAAACAGCTCCAAAGTAAAAATATAGAAATTTTCAATATATACTTTTCTTCCTTACCACCG
>NZ_JBPYCS010000051.1:0-4209 GCF_051846935.1 Virgibacillus sp. W0430 | reverse complement strand
AAATGCTATAAAGCACCAACGTAAAAAGCTAGGATGCCCCTCTTGGGGCGCCCTAGCTTTTTTAATTACACAGCTCGCGCGCTCCGAAAAAAGCTTCCCACGCTCATGATTGGCCTCCGCACGCTCGTAAAGTGTCTCCTCGCGCTCGCAAAGAGCGTTCTCGCGCTCGCAACGTGCGTCCGCACGCTCGCAAAGAGCGTTCTCGCGCTCGCAAAGAGCGTTCTCGCGCTCGCAAAGAGCGTTCTCGCGCTCGCAAAGAGCGTTCTCGCGCTCGCAAAGAGCGTTCTCGCGCTCGTAAAGTGCTCTCTCGCGCTTGTTCTGTTGCATGAAATTTAAATATGTAATAATAAAAAGGTGGCTGTCGGTTAAACTATTGAGGAGTAAATCTTCAGAGGAGGATATGGTATGTCAGAGGAAAATAAAAATCGAAATAAAGATAAAAACAAGCAACAGAATGTAATTAAGTATAATACTGCTTCGAAAAGAGATGCTGAGTTGTCGGCGGAACAGAATAGTGAATTTTTGAATTTGGATAATAAAAAAAATAAAAGAAAACGATAAATAAGTTACGTAATTATCCATTATAAAACCAGTATTTGGTGGAATATAGCCTCCACTACATACTGGTTTTTTATTTTCTTATACAACTTCATTCGTCAATGCCTCCCTTTACGAACGAGAACGTATGTTCTATAATTGGGTCGATAACATTAAAAAGCTGAACGCCTTTTAAAACACATAGACATGCTACTGATTCTGAATTACGAGCGATAGTAATAGTAAGGTCTGTATAAAAAAGCTAGCTTTTTTATATGATGCCCTCTCTTTGAGCGCACTTTGTATAAGAGGAAATAGAAAGTGAAATAAAAGTAGGGCTGGTGTTATTTTTAGCGGGAGGGGGGGATATGGGTGAGTGCGGAGGAAAAACTGACTTTTGAACAAATATTTAAGCAAAATGAACGAAGAATATACTTTTATATACACAAATTAAATGTACAAGATCCGCATCGAGAATTCTATCAGGAAGGGCTAGTTGCGATGTGGAATGCATATGAAAAGTATGAGCCGGATAAGGGGCCGCTTGCAACTTACTTTAATTATATGATTCGCAATCGCATGATTGATTTAATTCGTAAGAAATCGAGAGAACAACGTGCTGAAAAGGAAGTAGTTCATGAAGAAAAGAAAAAAATAGACTTAGGAAATCATATGCGTAAAAGTGACTCTCCATCAATTATTCATGGTTCTGCTGATTTATATGTGACGGATATGTATTTATGGGAACAGGTTAAAAGAGGCTTGACCGAAAAACAATGGAAGTGGGTCTATTATTCTATTGTAGAAGGAATGACTTACAAAGAAATTGCAAAACAAGAGCAAACTACGGTGGAAGCGGTAAAAAGCTGGGGAAGACAAGCACGTAAAAATTTGCGGAAAATGGGACTGTTTACAGAGAATTAACCCTTAGAGTAAATAGAACATTGTTCAATACAAAGGATAATTGTTATTTACAGCAAAGAAAGAAGCAGTACGTACTACCTGTTTAGAAATTGTACGAATGCATTTCTTTCTAGACCATTCCTTGGTATGCTATAGAAAAGTACGAAACGAATTGGCTTAATTCAAAATTATAGATAGTTAGGAACTGTACGTATGCGTAAATATTTTTCATGGTTAGCCGTTTTTATATGGATGGGATGTATTTTTTATTTGTCACATCAGCCGGCGACAAATTCAGATGCATTGAGCTCAAATTTGACGCAAGTTATTATGGAATGGTTTACAACAATTGCACCACAGGTGGAAATTCAGTGGGATATGTTGCACCACCTTATTCGAAAAAACGCGCATTTTATTGCTTACTTTATCTTAGGTGTCGTAGTTTTAAATGCATTGCAGCAGCTTACCGCATCAACGCAGAAAGTGGAATGCCGAATCAATGTTAAAAACTTTAGTATCTCCTTACTAATTTGCATATGCTATGCGCTATCTGATGAATTTCATCAATTATTTATTCCCGGGCGTTCTGGAGAATGGCGTGATGTAGGGATCGACAGTGCTGGGGCAATTGCTGGAATCTCCACGTTATTCATTATACAAAAAATTAAAAATCGGAAGGCTGTCTCAAAATAGCTTTCCGATTTTTCCGTGCGTTCGTGCAATCAATAGTGGATCCATTTAATGGGTAAATGATTTTACGCATGCTTGTTAAGCGCTATTGTACTTACCGTATGGATAGATTATGATAGGTAGATAGGTTCATTTAAAGTGTATTCGGAAAAACGCTGGAAGGAAATATGCTTCTAATAGCGATTATGATATATACATGCTTCACAGGGCAGAAAAAAGGCGGGACTTCTATCTATTCTCGCCCTGAACAATGCATGTCGTTGTGGCCGATGCGCACCAGAAGCACATCGACCTCTAGGATAGGAACTCTAATGTTAGCTTTATTTCGGTAGAAAGTAGAGCAGTTACGTTCTGTCATAAGATGTGTGGCTTGTTTAGCCGAGCTGAAGCTTCGCATAGGTTGTATACATGCAGTGCAGCATTTTTCAACTTCCACTAGCAAATCGGAATACTTAATATAATAGAGCAGTTAAAAATATACGAGACAACGATACGGGGTGACTTACATGAAAAGAGTAGAGCGAAAAAAATCGAGTTTCCGATGGTTGAAAATTACGTTGCTTCTTGTTGGAGCTATCACACTTGGAGTAGGTATTTATAGTTTTACCGTATATACGAACGCGAAAAATACGGTGAACGATAAGATGCATGAGCCAGTTCAGTCTATTGATACGACAAAAACAAAGCAGAAAATTAAAGCTACAGAGCCGTTAAACATTTTATTGCTCGGGATTGATGCAGAATCCGGAGAAAAAGGACGATCAGATGCACTAATCCTTCTTACGTTAGAGCCAAAAAGTGATCGGATGCAGCTCGTTAGTATTCCACGTGATACACGTACTACCATTGTTGGAAAACAGATTGAAGATAAAATCAATCATTCGTATGCTTTTGGTGGGACAGATATGACAATTGCAACCGTTGAAAACTTTCTTGATATAGATATTGATTACTACGTCCGAATGAATATGGCTGGTTTAAAAGAGCTCGTCAGTGAGCTAGGTACGATAACAGTAAACAATGAAATTGAATGGCGTGATAACAACTATACCTTTACGAAAGGGCCGATCGTCATGGATGCAGATCAGACGATGGCGTTTGTACGGATGCGTAAACAAGATCCAGCTGGTGACTTTGGTCGAACTAAGCGCCAACGTCAAGTGATTCAAGGCATTATAAATGAAGGTGCATCGATCGGTTCGGTGACTAAAATAGATCGTATGATTAACATATTTGGAACGAACATGGCAACGAACATGGATTTTGACGATATGAAGAAGATTTTTGGCGGATATAAAGATACGAGAAAAAACGTGACGGAATATATGATCGAAGGTACTGGAAAAAATATCGATGGGATTTATTATATGATCGTTTCGGAGGAAGAAGTACAGAAAGTACATGGGATGATTAAAGAAATGGAAATGTAACAATTCGTTTGATCTGAGTGTACAGGAAATAATCTAAGAAATTAGCACAGCTCCCTACTGACCATAGAATAAATTATTTTCCGGTTCAGTACTTTACTTTGCTTATCTTACGTGCAATGACAAGGACCAATTTTTAATAAATTTAGCTTTGAAGCATAGTCTCTTAGTAACAACGAACATAATAAAAAATGGTTTCGGTTATTCAAATTTAATAATCGAAACCATTTTTTCGTTATAGCCCAGTTTCCGAAAGCAATTATTTAAAGCTGTAAATATAACAATTACATTACTTTATGCGTTGCAAGCTCCAATGAATTCACAATGGCAGCTAACCTTTTTTCATCTTTGCTGTCTAATTCAATGAATTTTACACCGTAGTTAAAAACATTTCGGTTTATTTTAGATTCCTTTCTTATTAGTGTGCATTTCACATGAAAAGTTTCCTCGAAGATTTCAAAATAAATTAGTGTAACGACATGATATTGTACTGGTAAATCAATTGTACAACTAAACCTTAAGCCACCAACACTAATGTCATGTATATTTCCGACTACAGACTTTTTTATTAAAGAATTTAGTTTGTGTGTGCCAAAATCTAAAAAAGTAATTGTACAATTAATGTTGTCTAATACCTTAGCACGATAGTACT
>NZ_JBPYCS010000050.1:0-4911 GCF_051846935.1 Virgibacillus sp. W0430 | reverse complement strand
GATTATATTTTGTTGGAATTTTGATTGCAAATAAGAAAGGTGGGCATTAAATGAATAATGTAGCACTGCACAGGTTCGGTATTATTGTATTTGCATTAGTGTTGATCACGAACTCTCTTTTGTCTAGCTTTGCTGTGCCAGTACAAATACAAGCAGGTAGCAATGTAAATAACAATGTTTTTACCGATGTAACTCTTACAGACGCAAATGGAAAAGAAATTGATGCTGATAAATATCCAGAACGGCAGGTGAGCAAGAACTCGATCATCAATGTGAAACTCAATTGGAATTTAACAGACAAAGAGGTATCAGACCATGATTTCTTTACGATTCCGAAAGAGTTAAACATTGAAAAAAACAGAATGGTTCGTTGACGGCAGGGAAGGAAGAAATAGGAACATACCGCGTCACTACGGATGGTAAAGTTAATGTAACGGTAAATGATGAAAGTCGTACGCCTATGAATGGTTCATTCTCCTTTGAGACAACGTTGAATAAGGAATTAATAAAAGAAAGAGAAATAATTCCTGTACAATTTCATTTAAAAGAATCGACAAAAAGTATAAACGTTCCGCTGGAAACGGAAGCAGATTCTGACCCAGAAAGCGCTGACGTAAACCAATCTATGGAAGAAACAAATAATGAACACGGTCAGCAAAGCAGCTTAGAAGCAGAGCAATATGAGCCGGCCCAAGAGCAAAAAACATCTGAAGGAGTTAGAACATCTAATGCGGAAGTAAAAATGATCAAACCAATGAATGCAAGTTCAGTACAAACAACGCTTACTCAAGAAAGTACAAAATTGGAGCATTATACAAATGAAGAAATGGTGCACGAAGTTAAGTTAACAATTAGCGGAACGGATACGACGTTTACGAATTCCGTAATCAAAATGGAAATGCCTGGTATACATGTAGATACGCTGGAAGTCGGAGATTTAGATTCAATTTCCCAAGTCGAGTATAAAACGGAAAGTGATAAGCGTGTTGCCTATGTGCACTTGAAACCACTTGGTGGAGGAACTATTTTGTCATTCCCAGTACGTACAAAATTTAAGGAGAAAACGACTCCTGAGGGATATGAATTAATGATAGGTGCAGCATTTTTAGATGATAACGATGAAATCGTAGCAGAGGCTAATCCTGTAAATTTTAAGTCGAAATACGATAAGCCACCACATTTTAGTAAACGACTCAATGATAAACAAGATAATAATCAAGCTATTTATGCAGGTAAGTCAGAAGGTGAAAACGTTACCGAAGATGAAAAATATTTGGTTGAAATTCCTTTTACATTTTTCTTTAATACAAATATGAACAATGCGATATACCGTAAGATGGAGAAAGCAACGATCGTCGATACATTGCCGCCGTTTGCACAGTTTGATCCTGGCAAAAACCCTGGCTGGACGTATAATTCAATTGATAATACAGTAACAAAAGTATTTGAAGGCCCATTTCAAAAAAATAGTGATTTAATAGATGCAATTAATGCAGAGAAACTGAGACTTACGTTTCCTGGGGCTAAACTATCAGAGACGTATACGAACTCGGTGCAAGTAACATTAGAGCCAGAAGGTAAGCCTGATTATGAACAAAACACGGTGTTAGAAGATGATATTACTTACACGTTTGATGACAAGCTTTCGACAGGTTTTTTTACAAAAAGCTCGCCATATATTTCTAATATTATTGACAATGAATACGGGAAAAGTCAATTGCAAGATTGGACCCTTATGGTTAATAATACGACAACAATGGAGATGCGTAATATTGTAATTGAGGAAACCATAGCGAATGTATTCGGGCTGGATAATGCAGATATAGGGTTAGATTCACGTATGATGTTTGATCATCTAAAACTAGATTCTAATTCTTTTGAAAATAGTATGGTTGAATTGATTGCGATTGTTGGAGATACAGAGCAAGTTATTGAGAAAACTGGCGATACGTTTGTATTTCCCGAGCATACGAAAAGCTTTAAACTAAAGATTGATAAAATGGCTGCAGAGACAATCAATCAAAAGATTAATCTCTTTACGAAAATAAAAAATCCAGAAGAAGTACATTACGATGAAGCGAATGCAGATAATAACGTTTTTAGAAATACAGCAACGGTGAAATCAGACTTCATGTATCCGAACCAACCTGATGAGGGGGTTTCGGTAGTAGAAAATAGTACGAGTGCGTACCAATTAACCCAAACCGATGAGAGAATTGGCATTGTAAAGAATATTACCGAAAATTACCAGAAAGATACTTATCTTAAAGGAGACGAAATTCAGTATGTTCTTAGATATGCTCCTTCGTATAAAGTTGATCCGAATCGAATTTTACCAAACGCAAAATTCATTGATTTATTACCCAACGGCCTAACACCGAGTGCGTCGGGAAATTATGAGATCGTCGAAAATTACAAGGATAGCGGGCGTACGGCAATTATCTATGAATTAGGAGATATTAACGCGAGTGAAGCCAAAAATATTTATGTTAAAGCGATTGTTAACAAATATTCAGAAGAAGACCTAAACACGAACGACTTATACTTTGTTTATGACGGCGAACAGTTGCCGATAAGAAGTGATCTAAAGAAAGCTCAAGACAAATATGATCTTAATGACAATGGAAATACCGAAGAGTTTATTAACTATGCGAACGCCAATTATAACTACCTTCAAGGAAAAGAAGTCATTGCTACCAAGTATATTAAGAATAAAGATCAAAACAGTGGATCAACGATTGGCATCGGTACGGAAGAAGGCGCGGAATTTGACTATCGTTTAAATATCAAAAACTACCTTGATAAAGATTTAGATAGCTTAGTTTTATATGACATACTACCGTATAAGGACGACAAGACGATTATTAAAAATCAAGATGGAATAAGGACAGCACGCGGCTCCAATTTTAACAACTTCTTAGATGGTCCTGTTGTTGCACCAACTGGATATACAGTTTATTACAGTATAGATCCTATTATTGAAAATGAAATTGAAGCTGTTAATAATGGTAATTGGTCACAGTCTGTATCCGATTACTCAAAGGTCAATGCGATTAAGATTGAGATGAATGCAGATACGTTACTTGCAAGTAGAGCGGAAGTAGATTTTACCGTTCCGATGAAAGCACCGGAAAAATGGGCATTAAAAGACGGCGAAAAAGCATATAACTCTTTCGCATATTCAACTAACGATGGCCAATCATTCTTGGAAGCGAATAAAGTATTTAATGAAATGGATATACCAGAACGTATAATGAAAGATGTAAATGGTGAAAATCATATAAAAATCGAGCGTGAAAAAGAATATAAATATAACGTCCTAACGCAAATTCCTGAAGATATAAAGGACTATGAGAAATTTTCCATTATAGATGAGGTCGATTCTGGGTTGAGTGTGATCTCTGATGGGGTTATAGCCACTGTTGATGGTCAATCCGATAGCGGATTAGATGTGAATGTAGTGGGGAATAAAGTAACCGTTACCGTGACGGATTTCGCAGGATTAACAGACAAGAAACAAATTGAACTTGTCATTCCAGCAAAGATCAATAACGATACGAATATTAACGAATATGTGGATGGTAATATTTCCAACACTGCTATTTTGAACTTTAAACATAAAAATAGCTACGAAAGTTCTAAAGAAACGAATTCAGTTACTGTAACGCCTGAAGGTCCAAGCATAACAAAAGATGTGAATGGCAAAGAAAATTTAGTAATCGATCGCGATAACACTTTTAGTTACAATGTTGTCACAATGCTACCTAAGGATATTAAGGATTATGAAAGGCTTGTAATTACGGATCAAGTTGATTCAGGGTTAGATGTTATTCAAGAGGACGTCAAAGTAACAGTTGATGGTAGCTCCTACGAAGGCTTGGAAATTACAGTAGTAGATAATGAGGTTACCGCAAATATAACTGATTTTTCTGGATTAGATGGCAAAAGCAAAGTAGAACTAGTTATCCCTGCAAAAATTAAAGGAAGTACGGATATTAGTACGTATACAGATAACAAAATACCGAACATCGCAAAAATAGATTTTATAGATGTCTCCGGTGAGAATAAAAGTAAAGTAACAAAACCAGTGACAGTCACACCACCCAAAACACCGGAAATCGTAAAAAATGTTGAAGGAAAAGAAAATTTAGAGATTGAAAAAGGTGAGGATTACCATTACAATGTTACAGCTCAAATACCTACCAATCTTGAAGGTTTTGAATCATTAAAAGTAATAGACACACTAGACGACCGATTAAATGTCGTAGGTGCAAAAGTTTTTGTCGATGGGGAAGCCTCTAGCGTTGTAGCTGAGATTACCGGCCAAACGGTAGCTGTATCGCTCGATCGACAAGCGCTAAATGACATAGCAGGCAAGGAGCTTCATGTACAAATTACAGCAAAAATTAAAGCAGGTGTAGAAATTGAGCCAATTGACAACACCGCAACAGTTCAGTTGAACGACAATCCATCTGTAGCTTCAAACACAGTAACCGTCGTTCCACCAGCACCAAAAGCGCCAAGTAGCTTGAAGGACGTGGAAGGCCATGGGCATTTAGAAATTGGAAAAGGCGAGGAATACACCTACAACATTCGTACAGTTATTCCAGAAGACCTTGGAGGATACGATTCATTGAAGCTAGCAGACACACTAGACGACCGATTAAATGTCGTAGGTGCAAAAGTTTTTGTCGATGGGGAAGCCTCTAGCGTTGTAGCTGAGATTACCGGCCAAACGGTAGCTGTATCGCTCGATCGACAAGCGCTAAATGACATAGCAGGCAAGGAGCTTCATGTACAAATTACAGCAAAAATTAAAGCAGGTGTAGAAATTGAGCCAATTGACAACACCGCAACAGTTCAGTTGAACGACAATCCATCTGTAGCTTCAAACACAGTAACCGTCGTTCC
>NZ_JBPYCS010000049.1:0-9070 GCF_051846935.1 Virgibacillus sp. W0430 | reverse complement strand
TAAAATAGAAGTTAGTAATAACTTATCATGTTTCATAGACTAAAAACAAGCGCATAGTTATCAACAATGAGCTGTACATAACTTGTGTATACGAAGCCGATAACGCGATAAATCGTTATCAATTCAAGTTGTAATTTGTTGATAAAGTTATCCACAAAAAATACATTCGTTGAAATATGTCGAACGTTTTTCAAAAATAGACAAATATATACAAAATTAGATTGCATTAATTGGGATCCAAAAAGGCGATTATTAAATACGTAGCGAAACGTGTTAGTGTACGTAAATAAATCATAAAGCATTTTTACTAGTAATTAGCGCGCTGTTGATCAAGTACGTTTAACACGCAAAAAAGTATGAGTAACATGTTTGTGGGGGAACAGATGCACGAATCTAACTAGATAATATGTGATCAATTTTACTTCGAACGATATACACATGAATAACACCGTTAATTTTCACTGCACACGGAAAGCCTAGTGAATATCTACTGCGGTCGGTAGGAATCAATACTAAAATTAACGAATACTAAGAGAGGTTTTTTAACTTCTTAAACTAACACCCACAAATACGTGACTCAATCCGCCAAAAACGTAATTTTATCTAAAAATATATATTTCTTTATAATAGAGGATATATATTATAGGATGGATATATAAACTTGTTTGAATAATAGGTAACGAAACGATTACGATGTTCTTACCTTGAAAATTGAGATGGAAGTGATGAATTGCTGAAATTGTTTTTACCGAACGAGCATGTGAAAAGTATTTTTGATATTCAACCGGAATATTTAAAATTAAAGGGGATAAGAGGCATTATAACGGATTTGGACAACACACTGGTCGCTTGGGATGAGGCAAAGGCGACTCCAGAAGTTGTTCGGTGGTTAGAGCAGATGGAAGCTCATAATATTAAAGTGACGATTATTTCCAATAATAAAGAAGAGCGAGTTACTATATTTTCAGAGCCATTAAACACTCCATTTGTTTATGAAGCTAAAAAACCGCTTTCACGTGCATTTAAGAAAGCTGCCAAAGAAATGGAATTAACTAAAGAAGAAGTCGTTGTTATTGGAGATCAGCTACTAACAGATGTGCTTGGTGGAAATGTAGCAGGCTTTTATACTATTTTAGTCGTACCTATCGTAGAAACCGATGCCAAAATTACACAGTTTAATCGCAAAATTGAACGAAAAGTATTGGGTTATATGCGTAAAAAGGGAAAAGTGAGCTGGGAGGAATAATCGGTGAATAATTCAATAATATGTCAAGGTTGTGGGGTGGCCATCCAAACAGAGAACAAGGAAGCGGTTGGCTATGTGCCAAAGTCATCCTTGAAAAGTGAAAATGTTCTTTGCCAACGATGTTTTCGTTTAAAGCATTACAATGAAGTCCAAGACGTATCATTAACAGATGACGATTTTTTACGAATGGTAAGCCATATTCGTAATAAGGAAGGTTTAATTGTACATATCATTGATATTTTTGATACAGAAGGAAGCTTAGTTAAAAGCTTACCAAGAATTACAGGTAACAATCCGATTTTACTCGTCGGAAACAAGGTCGATTTACTCCCTAAATCAACGAATAAGAGAAAATTAATGCACTGGTTACGCACGTTGGCTAAGGAAGCTGGGCTGGTTGTAGCAGATGTTTTTCTGATTTCAGCTGCAAAAGGTCATGGCTTGGAAGAGCTCGCGTTTGAGATGGAAAACTACCGAGACAGGAAAGATGTTTATGTTGTTGGTGTAACAAACGCAGGAAAATCCACATTCATTAATCGGCTAATTAACCGGTCAACTGGAGAGAAAGATGTTATTACAACGTCCTATTTTCCAGGTACGACACTTGGCTTTATAAAAATACCGTTGGATAAGAAAACGGCATTGATTGATACACCAGGAATTGTTAATAAAAGACAAATGGCCCACTACGTTTCAGAGCAAGACTTAAAGCTAATTACACCAAAAAATGAAATTAAATCACGAACGTATCAACTAAATAGTGGTCAAACGTTATATATCGGGGGATTGGCCAGATTGGATTTTATTAAAGGTGAAAAGCAATCGTTTGTTTGTTATTTTTCAAATCGAATACCGATTCATCGAACAAAGCTTGAAAATGCAGACGATTTATATGATCGGCACATTGCTGAATTATTGTCGCCTCCTTCTAAAGAGTCACTTGAAACACTACCTAGCTTAGAAGGGAACACGTTTAAAATTACAGAAGAAGCAATTGATATCGTATTCCCAGGTTTAGGATGGATTAGCGTGAAAAAAGGGAATGCTACAATATGTGCGCATAGCCCAAAGGGTGTATCTGTAACATTGAGAAAGTCATTAATATAATCAAAGGTGGAGAATACAATGAATTATTCTTTAGGGCTTATCGGATATCCAATACAACATTCGTTATCCCCGTGGATTCATGAGCGCTTCTTTAAAAAAACATCTACTGCAGGAACGTATCGACTCATTGAAATTAGTTCGAATGTATCGTTTACAGAAGAAATGACACGTTTGAAAGCGGAAGGATTAAATGGCTTTAATGTTACTGTACCTTACAAAGAGAAAATCATACCATTTTTAGATAAAATGGATGAAAATGCTAAAGTTATGGGTGCAGTAAATACAGTCGTAAATGAGAATGGCCAATGGATCGGATATAATACAGATGGTACAGGTTATGTGCGATCTTTACAAAGTAAATACCCTAAACTGCTAAAGGAAAAAAAGACGCGCCTATTATTAATTGGAGCTGGTGGAGCTGCTAGAGGAATATACTATTCATTAATAAAAGCAGGGTTTCAAAACGTAGATATTGCAAATCGAACGATTAAAAGTGCAGAAAATATTAAAAATCTTAAGGAGGGAACGATACATACAAACATTTTATCATTAGATGAAGCCCAACAGCAATTGCATTTATATGACGTTATCATTCAAACGACCTCTGTCGGGATGAAGCCTAATCAGCATATGTCCATTATTCAGCTGACGAATTTGAAAACAGACTGTATCGCTAGTGATATTGTTTATCAACCATTACAAACGGAATTTTTAAAACAAGGGGAAGCCCAGCGAGCACATCTTCATTATGGACATACGATGCTGTTATATCAAGCACAAGCTGCATTTGAAATTTGGACAGGTATAAAGCCTTCAACCGATGGAATGGATTTGGAATTAATGAATAAACTGAGAGGAAATGAATAAATGACATTGACAGGTAAGCAAAAACGGTTTTTAAGAGCGAAAGCAAATGAACTAAAGCCCATTTTTCAAGTTGGAAAAATAGGTGTAAATGATAATATGCTCAAGCAAATAGAAGAAGCATTAGAGAAGCGTGAACTCATTAAAATTAGTGTACTGCAAAATTGTTTAGACGATAAAGATGAGGTTGCACGTGATTTGGCGGAAGGAACGTTAGCAGAAATCGTTCAGATTATTGGAAATAATATCGTCCTATACAAAAAATCAAAAGACAATAAACAAATTGAATTACCAAAGTAGACCACTTTTTAAAAGGGGGAAATGATGAAAAAGATAGGCATTTTCGGTGGGACATTTGATCCGCCGCATCTCGGTCATTTAATTATGGCTGAAGAAGTAAAAAACGCTTTAAATTTGGAGGAGGTTTGGTTTATTCCGACAAATGAGCCGCCTCATAAAGAGAAAGCAATGACACGCGCAGCCGATCGTTTAAATATGTTGCGAAAAGCGATCGCAGGTAATGCCTTTTTTAAGATTAATACGGTGGAAATTGACCGGTCAGGTGTTTCGTATACGGTAGACACGATTAGAACATTAAAAAAAGAGTATCCTACTTATGCGTTTTATTTTATTATAGGTGCAGATATGGTAGAGTATTTGCCGAAATGGAAACAAATTGAAGAACTCGTTCAACTGGTTACGTTCGTTGGCGTTCGGCGTAGCGGGTACCAAATTAAAACGGATTATCCTCTGATTGAGGTTGATGTACCACTTGTTACTATTTCATCTTCGTTCATTCGGGCAAGATTGACTAAAAATAAATCAGTAACATACTTAATCCCATCATCCGTTCATACGTACATAAAAGAGAGGCAGCTATATGAAAAAGTCTGATTTAAAATCGCATATAAAATCTCAAATGACACAGAACAGGTGGGAGCATACAGTTCGTGTAACCGAGACAGCGATCCAATTGGCAAACCTCTATGAGGAAAGTGTTGAAAAAGTAGAGATCGCTGCGTTGTTTCATGATTATGCCAAATGCTGGACATCGGATGCATTAAAAGATTATCTAGTTGACCACCAAATATGTACCGATGTGTTAAATTTTAATAAAGAATTATGGCATGCACCGGTTGCTTCTCATCTTATTCAACAAAAATTTGGTATTAAAGATACACATATTTTAGATGCGATTCGTTACCATACAACAGGCAGGCCGAATATGAGCAAGCTTGAGCTTATCGTATTTGTAGCGGATTATATTGAGCCTGGAAGACTATTTTCGGGAGTAGATGAGGTTCGTCAAGCTGCTAGGAAAGATTTAAACTATGCTGCTTGGATTGCACTATGTAATACAATTGAATTTTTATGTAAGAAGCGAGCGACGATCTATCCGGATACATTTCATGCATATAACGATTTAACAAAAAAGATGGGAGAAAAGAACTAAATGGATATAAAAAACACTGTTCAATTAATTGCTGAAGCGAGCGATGATCGTAAAGCGGAAAATATTGTAGCTTTAGATATGAGAGAATTATCATCCGTAGCAGATTATTTCGTAATTTGTCATGGAAACAATGAGCGACAAGTACAAGCGATTGCTAGATCTGTACAGGATGCACTAGCAGAGAAAGATATTCACGTTTCCCGACTGGAAGGCTTTGAACAAGCGCGGTGGATTCTTGTGGATACAGGAGATATCGTCTGTCATGTTTTTCATAAGGAAGAACGCTTGTATTATAACTTGGAACGATTATGGGGAGATGCAGCACGGGTTGAATTACATTCAATTGGAGAGCAAGGGTAATCAAATGACATATGGAGAAATGGCTTTAATATATGACCAATTGATGACACACGTACCATATGATCGATGGGTTACATTTACACAAAGCATCTTAAGAAAATCAAAAAAGAAAATAAAAACGATTGTTGATCTTGGTTGTGGAACAGGGTCAATAACAATCGAGCTGGCAAAGCAAGGGTATAAACTTATTGGTGTTGATTCCTCTAGTGAAATGCTTGCATATGCACAACAAAAAGCGAGTAGCCAAAAAGTAGCGATAGATTGGATTCATCAAGATATCCGCAGTTTAGAAGGGACTATGGATATAGACGTCGCACTTAGTTTTTGTGACGTAATTAATTATATTACGAATGAATCAGACTTACGAGAGGCTTTTTCACGTATATACAAATTGCTAAAGCCAGGTGGTATATTTATTTTTGATGTCCACTCGATCGAGCAAGTCGAAAATAATTATATAAATAATACGTTCGCTGATGTTCAAGATGAGATAGCTTACATATGGTTTTGCTCGGAAGGGGAAGAACAAGGTGAAATGTTTCATGAGTTAACTTTCTTTAATAAAAAAAACCATATGTATGAGCGCTTTGATGAAACACATCACCAAAAAACGTTTCCACTTGCATTTTATTTACAATTGTTAGAAGAAGCTGGGTTTGTAAATGCTAATTTTTATCGAGACTTTTTATTAGAAACTGAAAATACGTATGCACCATCTGAAAGAATCTTCTTTTCTGCTGAAAAAAGAATGGGATAATTTAAAATTCCTGTTCTTTTTTTGTTTAGCAGGACATATTCAATCCTTTGTGGAACTATATATTAGTCTTCAATATTCTCCAAAATTCTCCTACCAGGCGTTTTCGAAGTTAAAACAAGTCGACAAAGGATGTTAAATCGTGTTTGAATACGTGAGAAAGTATTTGTTTGTGATTATCGGTGGACTAATACTGCTTGTAGGATTACTTATTGTACAAGTTAACAAAGCGAATGACTTTCCTGCTGATGAAGCTACAGCTGAATTAGAATCGAACATTTTAAAGGGAGCTGTTACGCCGGAAATCGCAGAGCAAGCAGAAACAACGGGAATGATTGATTTAAAAGGTGAAGTGAAAAATCCAGGAGTATATGAGTTTTCCGTTGGAGATCGGGTGAATGATGCCATTGTAATGGCAGGTGGATTTACTGCTGAAGCAGATGAGACTAGTGTCAATCTTGCTCAGAAACTACAAGATGAAATGGTTATAACTGTAACGACCTTAGGTGAATACTTAGATGGAGAAACCACATCTAGTAAAAGCCAAAGTGGAAAAGTGAAAATAAATAGTGCAACTGAATCAGAAATTATAACGCTAAATGGCATCGGACCTGGTAAAGCTGAAGCGATCATTTCATATCGTGATGAAAACGGACTATTTCGTACGGTAGAGGACTTACTCAACGTCTCTGGTATTGGCGAAAAAACGTTGGAAAGAATTCGAGAAGATATCATCGTCCCATAGAAGTTGACGAAATGGAAGGACCGTAGATAAACTAAACTTAAAAAATAATAAGGGAGTAAACGACTATGGAACGAATTTCTTGGCAACAATATTTTATGGCACAAAGCTATATTGCCGCATTACGAAGTACGTGTACAAGATTAAAGGTAGGTGCGGTTATTGTACGAGACAATCGTATGATTGCTAGTGGATATAACGGAAGTGTTTCTGACGGTGCGCATTGTATTGATCACGGGTGTTATATGGTGGATGGACATTGTGCGCGAACAGTACATGCTGAAGCAAACGCTTTACTCCAATGTGCCCGATTTGGAGTGTCGACAGAAAGTACTCATATATATGTTACTCATTATCCTTGCTTACAATGCTGTAAAATGATTATACAAAGTGGAATTACGAAATTGTTTTATGCAGAGGACTATCGCAATCATAAATACGCAATTGATTTATTTAAAGAGGCAGGAATTGCGACACAAAAAATTACGTTAGAAGATATATCTATTGAGACAAAATCCAACGAGAAAAGACATTTTGTACATAAACTGTTGAGCGAACTTGAAGCAACTGGACTGAATGAGGATCGTATATTAAAACTAAAGCAAGAAGAGATGCGTTTGTTCTAATTAAAATGGATTGTTCCCTCGTGCTGATGGTGTTATCAGGATGAGGGGAATTATTTTAAGCATAATAGGTGAAATTATTCATGAAAGGATACTGGCATTTTCCGGCCATTGCAGCCGCATGTAGTATTTTAACAATTGCTTTAAATACGTATGCTTTAGCTGTTGCTCTGTTTATATGGTTATCGTATTTATATTATTTTAAACATCTACGTATATTTCCCATTGTATTATCTTTCTTATCCTTCCTTTTCTTCTCCGCCTATATACCTTCTATCGATGATACGATAGAAGAAATCGTTTCGAATCCTCTTGCAATACAATCTACAGGGAAAATAATTAGTTCGATTACGAAAACAGATAAAAGAATATCATTTACTATAAAAAACGATAAAAAACAAAGTGTTCTCGTCGTTCTTTTTCTAAAAAAAGATGAAGCCTCCGTACCGTATAATGAGTTAAAACATGGAGCTGTTTGCACTATAAACGGGGTAGAGAGCGATGCCTCAACAGCTAGAAACCCGGGGCAATTTGACTACTCGCTTTTTTTAAAAAAACAAGGAATTACAAAGCAGTTAACAGTAAAAAGTGCTGAACATATTAAATGTGAAGGTTCATCGAAGTTGCTTCATCGAATTCATAAAATGCGAAATGTAATGACGGAATATATAAATGAAGCCGCTAATGAAAAAACAGCGCCATGGATAAATGCATTAATATTTGGTGAGCGTGCTCTTCTGGATGAAGATACGGTAGACTTGTTTAATCGTTGGAGTCTATCCCATTTGTTAGCAATTTCTGGATTACATATTGGTATTATTGTAGCCATCATGTATACCTTATTTGTTCGCTTCAACATTGTAACGAAAGAAAAAGCTTTATGGATCGTTTTGTTGTTTTTACCACTTTATTCGTTCTTAGCCGGCAGCCAGCCCTCTGTTTTACGTGCTACAATGATGACGACATTTGTAATTGTATTAAAAAAGTTTGATTATCACCTTCGTATTGGTGATGTTATTAGTATTATTTTTCTTATTTATATATTATTTGATAAATATATCGTGTATCAGCTCGGCTTCCAATTTTCATTTGTCGTTACATTTGCACTTATTCTATCGAGAGAATGGTTTGGACAAACAAATGTAAGGCTTTATCAGCTGTTTCAAATTAGTTTCGTTTCCCAAATGGCAATATTACCTCTGTATATCGTTCACTTTTCCACCTTTCACCCGTTGTCTATTTTTTTGAATGTAGTCGTAGTGCCTTATTTTACGTTATTTGTCCTTCCGTATTTGTTTGTTTTATTAGTGCTCTCCATCTTTCCTTCATTTGTATTTCACATGGTTGAAAATATGTTTATATGGACACATGATTTGTTTTTAACTTTTTTAAAAGCCGTTGACAAGTGGACATACTTTCCATTTATAACAGGTGAAATTTCCTTACATTGGATAATTGTTTACTGTATTTTATTTGTCATTTTTATGTATAACCTTCAAATAAAGCAAATTAAACAAGCGTTTTATTACGGTTGCTGCATTGTTGTACTCGTTATATGGTTACCTTTACGTCCGTATTTTTCCCCAGTTGGAGTAGTCACGATGTTGGATATTGGACAGGGTGATGCATTTATTATTGAGTTACCTTATCGTAATGGAGTTTTTATTGTTGATGCAGGATCTGAATTTTCGTTTACAAGTAATGAGCCGAACAATAAGGTTTATAAGCAAATAATTCGGCCGTATATGCATTCACGAGGTATTCATACAGTGGATGCAGTGTTTTTGAGTCATGAAGATATTGATCACGTTGGGAGCTTGAATTACATAATTGATGATTTAATAATTAATGAGGTAATTATTAGTAATGCATATGAAATGGACCTCGCATTGGAGAAAAAGCTTCGAAAGAAAGGAGTTAA
>NZ_JBPYCS010000048.1:0-9657 GCF_051846935.1 Virgibacillus sp. W0430 | reverse complement strand
CTACGATAAAATAAAATGTAGTATATTCTTAATAATGGCTAAAAATTATTCATTAATAGAGTTATTAAGTGAAAACTGACAGTAAAAGTACATAGTTAGTTTTCATTAAAATTACTCATTCCATTATGTGTTCTATACTGATACATTCGTTTATAAATACATACTTTTAATCTGGCTAATAAGCGGTATATTAAGAAAACTTTATTGCTTCAAATAATTCATATCAAACATTTGACTTAATCTCTATTCTGTTTCTTGACAAGTTTACCAATACCTTCAATAATAGGTCGCTTTCCCCCCATGACTAAACCAGCTATTTCTGCAAGAAGGTGTATTAGAAAAAGAACAAAACAAGTAATGATTAAAGACAACGTCAATGATGCTTCATTGAATAAAATTGCCATTATGCCGAACAATGCACTAAATGAATAGATGATAAGCACTGTTTTTCGATGACTGTACCCTGCCTTTAATAATTGATAATGTATATGTTTATTATCCGCCCCCATTATGTTTTCTTTGTTGTATACCCTACGAACAATTGCAAATAAAGTATCAAAGATTGGAACTGCTAACACAATAACCGGAATAATAAAACTAAACAATGTGATGTTTTTAAATAATCCCAACATTGATACTACAGCAATCATAAAGCCAAGAAAGTTAGAACCCGTATCTCCCATATAAATTTTTGCTGGATAAAAGTTATGATATAAAAAACCTAGATTGGCACCTATTAAAACAACACACAAATAAGCAGCAACAATTTGCATGTCAGCGATAGCCATTATTAACATACTTGTAAAAGCAATTGTCGTAACTCCGGTCGCTAGTCCGTCTAATCCATCTATTAAATTAATTGCATTTGTAATCCCAATTACCCAAAGAAGAGTTATCGGAATACTTGCAATCCCTAAATCAACCACACCAATTATTGGCAATGTAATTCGTTCAATTATTAAACCCGATGAAACAAGTAATAACGTAGCACTTAATTGACCTGTTAATTTGATAACTGGGCTAAGGCTGTAACGGTCATCAATTGCTCCCGTTATGATAATAATGATTGCTCCAAACAAAATTTCAGGCAAGTGTTCATGATGTGGTTGTAAATAAAGAGCACCTACAAAAGCCCCAATAAAAACAGCTACACCTCCAAGGCGCGGAGTCACCTTTGTATGTATTTTCCGGAAATTAGGATAATCTACTACTCCTAATTTGATAGCAAGCTGTTTGACTGGATAAGTGAATAAAAATGATAACGATAAAGCAATTAAAAATGAAACAAGTAAATCTACATAATTATACATTTTATTCTCCTTGTTATTATAAAGTAAAACAAATAATAGGATTTGATTTGTTGTTTAGTACAGTATGTTTTTAATGTAATCGAAAAAAAAACAGAGGCGATTCCATTGTTAGTGACTTGTTTTAAAATAATGTATACTTAAGCGATCCTCACAGTATGTAAACTACCCCTTTTAAAGTAAATTATAGCTGATCGTTGTCGAAAGTTGCAAATATACGTCAAATCAATAAAATGAAGCACAACTGTTTAACACTTTATAAAGCGGGCATGCACACGCTTTTGTTGGAGAAACTAGCTACGGGAACGGTGAGCAATTGGATCAGCTTGTTTTTAGTTTAAATGACGGTTATTTGTATTGAACGATATGTATTTTTAAACGAACTTTTGCTAAATTTGCAACAGTCCTTTTTTTATGGCATACTTGTTTTGTAATGCATTACATGTTCAAAAGACGTTTTGAACGTATACAAATTTTATATTTTTTATGTGGGGGGGCTAGTTATGCTAGCTGAGACTGCATCCTGGAGATGCTGACCCTTTGAACCTGATCTGGTTGGCACCAGCGGAGGGAACATTGCACATCATTTTATATGATAATGGACACCTAATGCGCTAAAGGGCTAACCTTTGGTGCATTTTTTATTTCACAAATGTACATAGTTTGGGTTTTCGGATTAGCTTGTGGAAAATCAGGTAGGCTCTCCGACAGTAACGGATGGAAGGTGCGATACTCCAGATGAAAGAAAGAGATCGGTGAGTGTCCACAGTGCAAAACATGAGTAAGTTCGCGGAAAGCAAATATATTTCATGAGCAGCAATGTTGGATAATTTTTCTTTAGCTATTTCCGTATACCCCATTTTTTAATCCGTTGTTTTAAAGGGAAACCTTTTTAATGTCTGTCTATTTTATTACAAATAGATAGCGCTATTATTGGAGCTGTCAAGTAGCGGAGTCGTTGTTAGCTTTTTTAATAGCTGACTGGCACTGCTCTAACATCGGATTATGTGCAAAAAAGTGAAAGCATAGATGCCAAGCTTGCGTAAGGATACAGAGACTCTCCACTAAAAAAAGCAATTACTATGAGGAGGATTCATATTGAGGAAATTACTTTTTTTATTACTAATTGCACTATTAGCTGTAGTCGGTTGCGGGAATAATGAAACGGAGGATGCGAGTGCACCTGCCGAAAAGGAAGAAGGCACGGATGATTTAACGCCTGTGAAATTCGCACTCGACTGGACACCGAATACGAATCATACCGGTATCTATGTAGCGAAAGAAAAGGGCTATTTTGAAGAGCAAGGATTGGACGTTGAAATTTTACTACCTGGAGAGGTTCGCGTAAACCAGTTGCTAGCAGCAGGGAAAGCGGATTTCGGAATTAGTTACCAGGAGGGGTTGACGCAAGCCCGTTCGGAAGGCTTGCCACTTGTTTCGGTTGCAGCTATTCTTCAGCATAATACAGCAGGGTATGCATCACCAGTCGATAAGAACATTACCGAGCCGAGTGATTTTGAAGGGAAAAAGTTTGGTGCGTATGGTTCTGACTTAGAAAAAGCAATGATGACGACGTTAATGGAAAATGATAATGCAGATGTTGAACAAGTTGATTTTATTACGACTGGGGATTCTGACTTTTTCGTAGCTGTTGAGCGAGATGTGGACTTTTCTCTCGTTTATTATGGTTGGACTGGTATTGAAGCTGAGCTTCGTGGTGTAGATTTAAATATGGTTTATTTGGCAGACTTTGCGGATGAACTCGATTTTTACACTCCAATTATCGCTACAAGCGAAGAGATGATTTCTGCGAATCCGGAAACAGTAGAGAAATTTACTGCAGCTGCGGTGAAAGGGTATGAATTTGCTATTGATCATCCTGAGGAAGCGGCACAAATCTTAATCGATGCCGAGCCTGATCTGAATCCTGACCTCGTTAAGCGTAGTCAAGAGTGGCTTTCTCCTCGTTATCAAGATGATGCCGAGCGTTTCGGAATTCAAGAGAAGGAAAGATGGCAGAAGTTTGCTGACTTTTTACTTGAGAATGAAATTATAGATGAAGCTGTAAATGTTGACGATGCATTTACGAATGAATTTTTGCCGGAAAATTAATGATGATTAAGTTTTTATTAGAAAAATAATTAGATCAAACGTTTAATTAATACGATTAGAATGTAAATTGTTTTTGTAAAGGGCGTGCATAAACAGTCCGTGCGGATTGCGCCCTTTTTTTAAAGCATATTTATGTTAGGGACTATTTTATAAATCATATCTTATATAATTCATAAGATGTGCAAACTTTTTTAATAGTAAAAGGATTCGTGTTGATGTGCAGATTAGTGATAAAGGAGGCGAGCAAATGGCGAATGCACTACTAAGTATTCAAATTATCCCGAAAGTAAAAAATGAAGAGTTGTACTCATTTGTTGATGCTGCAATTGCAGTAATTGAGGCTGCAAATGTAAAATACGAGGTACATCCGATGGAAACGACGATGGAAGGAGAGCTATCAGAGCTTTTAGAAATCGTTCAAGTGATGAATGAAAAAATGACGGAGATGGGGGCGCCTGGTGTTATTTCTCAGGTGAAAATATCTTATCGACCAGAAGGAATTTCGATGAATGAATTAACGGAGAAATATCGATGAAAAAAACTGTTTTTATAAAAAGCTGGCGTCCGGTACTTGCAATTGTTCTCTTCATCGGTCTGTGGGAATTTGCTACCCGTTTGTTTTCGATTGAAGAATGGCTGCTCCCTGCCCCTTCTGATATTGTTCGTGAAGCGCAAACTGTTGTTCCGACCTTTATGCCGCATCTTACTTCAACCGTACAGTTGTCCATTTCTGGATTTTTAATCGGGACGACTGTCGGCTTAGGGGTTGCAACAGTTTTGCATTTAATGCCGCGTGTTCGGGAAACTTTTTTTCCATTCATTATTTTATCGCAAAACATGCCTATTATCGTTCTAGCTCCTTTGCTTGTCATTTGGTTCGGGTTTAATGCGTTGCCGAAATTAATTATTATTACGCTCGCATGCTTTTTTCCCATTGCTGTTTCTGCTTTGGGAGGATTTTCACAGACGAATCGTGACCTCGTGCATTATATGAAAATGATGGGAGCGAGCAAGAGGCAGTTATTTTGGAAGCTGGAGCTGCCGCATGCGATTCCAGCTGTATTTTCTGGTTTAAAAATTGCTGGTACGTACAGTGTTATGGCTGCTGTTGTATCCGAGTGGCTTGGTGCGCAAAAAGGGATTGGTGTTTTTATGACGTTAGCCGCTTCCTCGTATCGAACACCTCGTGTGTTTGTGGCCATTATTGTCGCAATGATATTAAGCTTGTCCTTTTTCGGTATTATTTTATTGCTTGAGCGCTTTTTCATACGCTGGCAACGGAAAGGGGAAGATGTATAATGCTTGAATTACGTCAAGTAAGCAAATCCTTTGGCAGTAAGCATGTTTTAAATAACATCTCTATGAAAGTTGCAGATGGAGAATTCGTCTCCTTAATCGGACCTTCAGGTAGTGGTAAAAGTACATTATTTAGTCTTATTGGTGGCTTGCTAACGCCTGATTCCGGTGATATATATTTATCCGAAGAGCGTATTACAAATAAAAGTGGATTCATTAGTTATATGCCACAGCAAGCTTCCCTTTTTCCGTGGCGAACGATTTTAGATAACGTATTACTCGGACAGGAACTCGAAGGCAAGAAAGATGCGGATCGAGATCGAGCTATAGCAATGCTTAAAAAAGCTGGGCTTGGCGATGTGATAAATGCTTATCCGCATGAGCTTTCTGGTGGTATGAAACAACGCGCTGCATTTATTCGGGCACTGTTAAGTCCACAGTCGCTTATGTGTCTAGATGAACCTTTTTCAGCTCTTGATGAGTTTACACGTCTTGATATGCAGAAATGGCTTCTGTCGATTTGGGAAGAGTACGATCAATCGATTTTGTTTATTACACATAGTATTGATGAGGCGTTATTTTTATCGGATAAAATTGTAATTCTATCGGCAAATCCTGCGGAAATTAAAAAAGTTGTTGACGTACCATTTGCACGTCCTCGAGATGAAAAGATTTTGCTATCTGGGGAATTTCTGCAGTGGAAGAAGGATATTATTGAAGTGATTCAGGACGAGAATTAATTCAAAATCTATCTAGTTGTTACGCTTATCATTAATTCCGCTCGGAGCGCCGGGCGTGCGAAGTGGAGCGCGACGAGCACGGTTGCGAGCGCAGAACACGCAAAATGGAGCGCAAGACGCACGGTTGCGAGCGCGGAACACGCAAAATGGAGCGCGACGAACACGGTTGCGAGCGTACAGCACGCAAAATGGAGCGCGACGAGCACGGTTGCGAGCGTACAGCACGCATTATGGAGCGCGAGATGCTCGATTGCGAGCGCAGAACACGCAAAATGGAGCGCGACGAGCTCGATTGCGAGCGCAGAACACGCAAAATGGAGCGCAAGACGCACGGTTGCGAGCGCGGAACACGCGAAGTGGAGCGCGACGAGCACGGTTGCGAGCGCAGAACACGGCATGTGCTGAGCGGTTAATGAAACCGGGCTGAATTTTCAGCCCGGTTTTTCTTTTTATACGATTATTCATTTAAGACACATGAAGCAGCTGCTGTGTATAGCAGTGTTTGCAGTAAAACTTGTGCGCCTTTGCTGCAGTCTTCTTTACTGCTCCACTCAGTGGATGGGTGATTTCCACCGTCTTTGGAGCGTACAAAAATGATACCGAAGTTGGTAATTTTCCCGAGCAATAATGCGTCGTGCCCAGCACCACAATGCATGCGATAAGCTGGTAGGGATGTGTCCCAGCAGGCTTGTTCCATTTTATTAACTATTTCTGGGGAGCAGGAAACCGGATCGACATCTAGCTTTAAATCAGTTTTTAACGTAAGTTTTTTTTGTTTTGCGATCGCTCGTAATAATTTGATTATTTCCTTTTTCATTTGTTGTCGAATTGTTTTGTCTGTATGTCGAAAGTCTATTGAAAATTCCACTGCTTCTGGTATTATGTTCGTTCCGCCAGGTGAAAGCTTCACTTTTCCAACCGTTGCTACTCCTTCCCATTTAATGGCGATTTTTTCAATCATAAGAAGTGCTTCAGCCATTGCTAATGCAGGGTCTTTTCGCTGTGCCATTGGTGTTGTTCCTGCATGATTAGCTTGACCAACGAATGAAACATCCAATAACGCAGGCCCACGTACATCTTTTGCAATGCCAACCGGCAAATCCTCCCGCTCCAATATTTCCCCTTGTTCAATATGCAGCTCGATATACGCCTTAATTTCTTCAGGCTGGCGCATGGCATCGCGATACGTTTTTGGATCAAGTCCGGCATATTTAAACGCTTCTGCATATGTGACTCCGTTTGCATCGGTTAGTGCAAAGTGGGCTTCCGTCAGTTCGCCGATCATTCCTTTACTTCCGATAAAGCCTGAACCGAAACGAGTACCTTCCTCATCGGTAAACGAAACTACCTCGAGTGGGTGGGTTAGCTTAATGCCGGCTTCAACAATTGTACGGGCTGCTTCAATTCCAGCAAGCACACCTAATGCGCCATCAAACATACCGCCTTGTGTGACTGTATCAATGTGTGAGCCCGTAATAACTGCGGGCTTAGCATCTTGTATGCCAGGCAATCGGCCGATAATATTACCTACTGCATCCGTTCGTACAGAAAGTCCCGCCTCCTGCATTAAAAAGATAATATATTCTCTTGCTTCCATATCAGCATCCGTTAATGATAGCCTAGTTATGCCGCCATTTGGATCATTGCCAATTTCAGAAAGCTCCAATATTGTTGCCCATAGTCGATCACTATTGATTTGATAGGACGGTTTCAACAATGCACCACCTCCAACTTCTATCCTTGCCACTTTAAAAAAATAAGCTAACAAACTACGTTTCGTATATTTGTTAACTTTTATAATTCGTTAATATCTAATTATCGTATCGACAGTAACGTAAACACGTGCTCAACTATACATACTATTCAATTCACACATTTTTTTACATAAAGATACTTGGAACCCATAAAGTCAATGCCGGTATATACGTAATCAATAGAACAACTACCGCACCGACTAAGAAGAATGGCATAATATCTTTAATCGTATCTTCCATATCAATTTTTGCTAAATGAATTGAAATGTAAAGCGTTGAACCTACTGGCGGTGTAAATAAACCTAGAGCAAGTGTACATAGCATTACGATTGAAAAGTGCAACGGATCCATTCCGAGTGTTTGTGCAATCGGGAAAAAGATCGGAATAAAAATGAACAAGTTCGGTACGAGCTCAATAACCATTCCAGCGAGCAACATAATTACAACGAGCAGCAAAATAAGGCCCCAGTCAGCAATTCCTAGTCCGAGTAACATTTCTCCAAGCATTTTCGGGATACTTTCAGAAATAAGCACCCATGTAAAAATCGTTGATGTACTAACGATAAACATAACGATAGCTGTTCCATATACTGCATCGACAAGTGAGGCTACTATTTTTTTGAAATTTAGTGTACGATAAACTACCGTACCTACTAAAAATGCGTATACTGCTGCTAATGCTGCAGCTTCTGTAGCTGTTGCAACACCGAACACAATTACGTAAATTAATACGATCGGTAAAATCAGTGCCCAAATGGCATTGCGAAAGCTCGTAACAAACTCAGAAAAAGTTGCACGCTGCTCTCTCGGATACCCTCTACGAATGGATATAAATATCGTAAAGAACAAAAAGGCAACACCAATTAATATTCCTGGAATAACACCGGCTAAAAACATTTGTGCTACTGACAAATTCGCGAGCCAAGCGATTATAATCATCGTACTGCTTGGTGGTATGATAATCCCTACAACCGAACTGGATGCATTAATTGCAGCAGAGAAAGAGGACGAGTATCCTTTTCTTTTCATTTCTGGAATTAATACACTTCCAACAGAGGCAGCGTCTGCAACAGACGAACCGGAAACACCGGCCATGCCCATACTCGTTACAACGGAAACACAGCCAAGACCACCAGGCAATTGACGTACCATTGTATCAGCAAGTTTAATAATACGCTGTGCAATTCCACCGTGTACCATTAAACTTCCAGTTAATATGAAAAACGGGATTGCTAAGAACGCAAACGATTGTGAGTTTGAGAAAAACTGCTGTGCAACCATACTTAAAGGAATTCCCTCTACCATGATATACATTAAAGCGGATGCTCCCATCGCAAAAGCGATCGGTACACCGAAGAACATTAGTAAAAAAAATAATAAAATCATGATCCAAATCATGTTAATCCTCCTCTAAAGCTAGATCTTTTTTTGCGATGATCAAATAAAGCTGATACACAATAATGAGGGTTATTCCAATAAACGCTACCGTTATGGAATAATGCAACCATGCTTTAGAGATTTGCAAAACTGGGAGCTTTTGAGTTGTAGAAATATTAATTAGTTGGAAGCTGGAAATAATCATATACACGGAAAAATAAAGCATAATTAATTTCGTAATAAAGACTGAAACGATTTGTGCTTTTTCCGGTAATTTGTTTCTAAAATAACTAACGAAGAAGTGACCATTATCTTTCGTAACAATAATAGCAGCTAAAAAAGCCATCCACGGAAAAATTAATGCAACCAATTCACCTGTTTGCTTTATTGGCATATTTAAAAAATAGCGGCTAACTACTTCAAAAGATACGATTATCGTTAATAATGCCATCATTATATTCGTAACGATTTGTACGAAATGAATAAATTTGTTGATCACGACATACCCTCCTTTAAACTCTTTTCAAACGAATTTAATAATGTAGCTTCACCTGAATGCTTGCTACCTTAATCATAAATCCATGTGCAATAAATTAATCAGATTAGATCCTTATGGTATGAAAATACGGATGTGTCCGTTGCGAGCGGGGAAAACCTATATACGAGCGGTACGCACACATTCGCTAGCGCTCATATAATTTTTGGTTCTACGTCAAATGTTGGGGTGAGCTAACGCTCACTCCTTATTTATGCGACCCGCCCATTTATGTTTTTATATTGATGATGTAATAGTACTCTTAAACGAAAGCGATCAAAACGGCGGTAACCAAATGCGTTTCTCTTTATCACTTTTGTTTGGTTATTAATACCCTCGACATAACCATTATGCAAATTAAAAGCGAAACTATTCAAAATTTCCTTCTGCCAGTTCTGAAAAGTTTCTACTGCCTTCTTGAATTCATCAAGGCCTGATGCTTTTACTAAACTGTAAAATTCGTATAAACGTTCCTTGACCGCCGTTAAATTGGAAGGCCCTAGGGCCTTTGCTTCTTCAAACCAATACCGATATGC
>NZ_JBPYCS010000047.1:0-10380 GCF_051846935.1 Virgibacillus sp. W0430 | reverse complement strand
CTGTTTCGTGGTTTTTTTGCTACTGCCTACCGCAATAATTATATGATCGCTAAAAATGGCTTACCTACAAATGGTGTATATCAATTTATTCGCTATTTCATGGATGCCCAAGAGAAATTTAAGCCTACACATATCATCTGCTGCTGGGATATGGGAAGCAAAACTTTTCGTACAGAAATGTATAAGGAGTACAAAGCAAATCGCGCTGAACCACCGACAGAACTTGTTCCACAGTTTCAATTAGCAAAAGAGGTTATAGACATATTTAATATACCTAATATAGGCTTAGAAAATTATGAAGCCGACGACTGTATAGGTACGCTCGCTAATAAATATGCACCAGTTGACAATGTAACAATTTTAACTGGCGACCATGACATGTTACAGCTTGTCAAAGAATCAATCGATGTTGCAATTATGAAAAAAGGACAAGGTAATTATGAAATATATACAAATGAAAATTTTTACGATAAAAAAGGAATTCACCCGTGGCAAGTAGTTGATTTTAAAGGATTAACTGGAGATAGTGCAGATAATTATCCCGGTGTTAAAGGTATTGGTGAAAAAACAGCACTCAAATTATTAAAAGAGCACGATACAATTGATAATTTACTGGAAAATTTGGAGGTGCTTTCGCCTACTGTACAAAGTCGAATTAAAACAAATATAGATATGTTAAACCTATCGAGACAGCTAGCAGAAATAAAATGTGATATACCGATTACATGTCATATAGAGCAAGCAGTATGGGATGTAGATAAGCGAGGAGTAAAAGAAAAATTTATACTGCTGGAATATGATAATTTAGCAAAGTTAATTTAAACAATGTATTCCAAAAAATATTTGAGAAGGAGATTTTCTAGCGTATTTGCTTGTTTAATCTACTCGCTTATCGGAGGCGAGTCGTGTCCTCCTCATCCTACTACACACTTAGGGCCTCTCACAGATCCCTAATGCTACTAGATGAGGCTCGCACCTTCCATTTGTTCGTGTCAGAAACCGTTCCTGATTTTCCAGACACTAATCCGAAAACCCTTTAAAATACAGCAATAAAACAAAGGCTTTATGTTCGCTATATTACCAGCGCAGACATAAAGCCTTTATTTTTTGCTAGACTTTTTAACAAAAGTTCACTATAATACCCCTATACGTATTTTTGAGGAGGTTCATTATATGGAATTTACACCTGATATTAAAAATCGTTTAAAACGTATTGAAGGGCAAGTACGTGGAATATTGCGCATGATGGAAGAAGAGAAAGAGTGTAAAGACGTCATTAGCCAGCTTTCAGCAGCGCGTACAGC
The DNA here is from genome assembly GCF_051846935.1 of Virgibacillus sp. W0430. Classification (NCBI taxonomy): domain Bacteria; kingdom Bacillati; phylum Bacillota; class Bacilli; order Caryophanales; family Bacillaceae; genus Virgibacillus; species Virgibacillus sp. W0430. The sequence continues at coordinate 9,076 of NZ_JBPYCS010000047.1, read as the reverse complement.
GTTGGATCGTACCATCGCATTCATTGTTGCCCAAAATTTAAAACAGTGCGTACAGGAGCAAAATGATAAAGGGGAAGATTCGTCAGATGTTGTAGAAGAAGCAATTCAACTGCTAATTAAAAGCAGATAAATTTTTGTTTTTCTACAGAGAAAAATATATTTATAAAAAAATGCAAAATAACCCTTGCATTTTTTATTTAAGTTTATTATTATACCCATAGGGGTATTAGTATTTTTAGAGGAGGGTGTTTTATGGAACAAGAAAAAGGAACTACTATTGTAGTTTTTAGTGGAGAGCTAGACAAAGTAATGGCTGCCTTTATAATTGCAAACGGTGCTGCTGCTTACGGGCATAAAGTAACAATGTTTTTTACTTTTTGGGGGCTAAACACGCTTAAAGATGAAGCCGCATCACCTGGAAAGAAAGGTCCACTAGAAAAAATGTTTGGTTGGATGATGCCAAAAGGGGCAAACAAGCTAGGTCTATCAAAAATGCACTACTTAGGAATAGGACCAAAATTAATAAAACATGTTATAAAGAAGCATAAAGCAATGACCGTACCACAGTTAATTGAGCTCGCTCAAGAACAGGATATTAAATTAGTTGCATGTACGATGACTATGGATCTTCTCGGAATTAAACAAGAAGAAATGATGGATGGAATTGAGTATGGTGGAGTAGCTGCGTACATTGGTGACGCTGAAAATGCAAATACAAACTTGTTTATATAAATTTTTTAATCACTTATATACCCTTACATGTATATGTATATAATTTACTAAAAGGAGAATATTATGAATATCCAAGTAAATCATTCTTTAGATGCGAAAGGTTTAGCTTGTCCAATGCCAATTATTAAAACAAAAAAAAGGATAAAGGAATTGGTACCAGGAGAAGTTCTTGAAGTACTTGCTACGGATCAAGGATCAAAAGCAGATATTCGTGCATGGGCAAAAAGTACTGGTGAACACTATCTAGGAACAATTGAAGAAAATGGCGTGTTAAAGCATTACTTACGAAAAGCAAAACAAGAGGAGATAAGTGAACCTATGACTTATGAAAAGATTGTTTCTTTAGAAGAATTAAAAGCGAGCTTAGAAAGAAAATCCGTTACAGTAATTGATGTGAGGGAGCCAGCAGAATATGCATTTAGCCATATTCCTGAAGCAATTTCAATTCCTTTAGGTGAGATTGATCACCGTGCTGGGGAAATCAATAAGGAAGACAAAATATATGTTATTTGCAGAACAGGGAGCAGAAGTGATTACGCAGCTAAAATATTAGATGCAAAAGGATATAACGTATTTAATGTTGTACCTGGTATGATTGATTGGGACGGACCAACACAATCTTTGCAAGGAGGAAAGCACGAATGAGTGTACAAGAAATAACAGCCAAAACAATCGCCGATTTTGTTATTAAGAAAAAAAAGCTGTTTATTTTGGATGTACGTAACGAATCGGACTTTAACGATTGGAAAATAGAAGGTAAATCCATACAAATATTAAATAAACCTTATTTCGATATGCTTGAAGGTGTCGACGAAATTATCGATGAAATCCCTCGAGATATCCCTATTTTAGTCGTATGTGCCAAAGAAGGCTCATCAAAGTTTGTTGCAGAAATGCTCAAAGAATCCGGCATAAAAGACGTAATGTATTTAAAAGGCGGCATGAAAGCATGGAGCGATCATTTAGAACCAATTAAAGTAGGCGATTTATCAAATGGCGGCTCCGTTTATCAATTTGTCCGAATTGGAAAAGGATGTCTATCCTATATGATCGCATCTGAAGGGGAAGCTATTGTAATAGACGCAGGTCGTACGATTGAACCTTTCATTACTTTTGCTAAAGAAAAAGGGGTAACGATTAAACATGCTATCGATACACATTTGCATGCTGATCATATTTCAGGTGGAAGAAAGCTTAGAGAGGAAACAGGAGCAGCTTATTGGTTACCACCAAAAGATGCAGAAGAAGTTGTTTTTGAGTTTAATGGTTTAACAGAGACGAGTAATTTAAAATTAAATGGTACACAAATTGATATTATATACTCACCAGGACATACCATTGGCAGTACATCTATATTAGTCGACAACGAGTATTTATTAACTGGGGATATTTTATTTGTCCAATCGATTGGTCGACCAGATCTAGCAGGACGAGCAGGTGATTGGGCAAGCCATTTACGAGAAACATTGTACAGCCGTTATAAAGAAATGTCTGAAAACCTTATGGTTTTGCCTGCTCACTTTAGCCACATTACAGAATTGGGCACAGACGGCAGTGTAAGTGAAAAATTAGGCGTTTTATTTACACAAAATGATGGATTGCAAATTGAGGATGAAAGCGATTTTCATAAAAGGGTTTCAGAAAACTTACCTCCTCAACCGAATAGCTTTCAAGAGATACGTAAAACAAATATGGGTAAAATTAATCCTAACGAGGATGAACAGCAAGAAATGGAAATCGGTCCTAACCGATGTGCAATTAATTAATTTATAGGAGGAATATTATAATGAGTAAACAAGCAGATAAAGTATTAGATGCAAAAGGATTGGCATGTCCAATGCCAGTAGTAAGAGCAAAGAAAATAATGGATCAAATGAAATCGGGCGAGCTATTAGAAATCCATACAACAGATAAAGGATCTACTAGTGACTTAACAGCTTGGGCAAAATCTGGTGGGCATCAACTTGAAGACCAAACAGAAAAAGATGGTGTATTCACTTTTTGGATTCGTAAAAAGTAGTCCATTTTACAAATTTTGTAGATGATTGCCACTATGTAAAGGGTCAAATTATGTAGCTATTCTCCTACAAATAGTAACTTAAAGATCTTTTTGATTACTATAGGAGGATAGCTTATTTTTAAATTTGTGTAAGGGATTTATAATTGAATGGAAATAGGTGATAATCATGTCCTTTGATCTTATTCTTGTCTTATTCTTAATCGGTTTTATCGGATCTTTTATATCCGGTATGGTCGGAATCGGTGGCTCCATAGTAAAGTATCCGTTACTGTTATATATCCCTCCAATTGTAGGAGTTGGCTTATTTTCAGCTTCTGAAGTTGCAGGAATATCAGCTGTTCAAGTGTTTTTTGCTACATTAGCTGGGATGTTCGCATTTAGAAAAGGCGGCTATTTAAATAAACAGCTCATTTTAACGATGGGTATTTCCGTATTAATCGGTAGTTTTATTGGTGGATTTGGCTCGGATTATTTAACCGATAATCTAATTAACATTATATATGGTATTTTGGCAACAATCGCCGCTATTATGATGTTTGTTCCAAAGAAACAAATCGATGAAATTCCAAACGACCAAATTCGTTTTAATTATACAACAGCGATACTAAGCGCATTCATCGTAGGAATAGGCGCAGGTATTGTTGGAGCAGCAGGTGCATTTTTACTCGTACCAATAATGCTCGTTATTTTAAAAATTCCTACACGCGTAACAATTGCATCTTCTTTAGCGATAACATTTTTATCTTCAATTGGATCGACAATCGGTAAAATAGTTACTGATCAAGTTCTTTATGGTCCTGCAGCTATTATGATCGTCGCCAGTTTACTTGCAGCTCCATTAGGCGCAAATGTAGGGAAAAAGATAAATACGAAGGTTTTGCAAGCAATGTTAGCAATATTAATACTGGCAACGGCAATTAAAATATGGCTAGACTTTTTTTAAATGACAGCAACTAATAAAGGATATTAATTCACTACTTGTCTCCTTATAAAGTGTCCCAATGAATCTTTATACAAAATAGATTGACAAATTAAATATGTAACGATCTATCTTGTGTAATGCAAAGAAGCTACTATTTCTTCTTTGCATTTTTTAATTTTTGCACGTACATAAATGTTATAATTTATCTAAATATACACGCATCTAATTTAATTGCTCCGAGTAATGGAGATCTTAATAAACAAGGGGGAATTATAATGTTAGTAGGTACGATTAAGGAAATAACTCGTCATCCTGTTAAATCTTTTACAGGTGAGCAAGTAACAAAAACGAAGGTCATGAAATACGGTTTATACGGTGACCGCAGTCACGCATTTTTAGATAAAAGTAGGCCTGGGAAGTTTTTAACAATTACCCAAGTACAAGATATGGTGAAATATAAGGCTAGATTTATAGGGGAAGAATCAAATGACCACTATCCTGACGTTGAAATCCTCTCACCAAGTGGAAAAAAGTACAAATGGAACGATATACAATTACAAACAGAACTAGAGCAAATAAGCAATAGACCAATTCAGCCAATAATATATCCCCCTACAAATGTACCTATCGGACCTATTGAAGAAGATCATTTATTAATTATTACAGACGCTTCAATTACGAAACTAGCATCTATGCTCGGAGCAAATATAGATCATCGAAGATTTAGACCGAATTTATATATTGCACTTCATAATGACGTACCTTTTATAGAGGAGGATTGGATTGGCAAAACCATACAAATCGGAGAAAAGGTAAAAATAAAAATGAATAGCTCCTGTGAACGATGTATGATCATTACTGTAAACCCAGAAGATGGTAAAATGGCATCTTCGTTATTAAAAACCGTTGTTAGGGAAAGACAAAATCGTTTTGGCGTATTGGGATCTGTAAGTAGCACTGGCAGTATTAAAGTGGGGGACAGCGTACATGATCCTAAAGCCATCAAGGAATATCACGGAACGCCCAAAATAGTAGCACTTATTCAGTTACTTGGATCGAAAGGGAGCGACTCTAGCAAGAAAAGGATGAGACTTAAGCCCCCGAAAGAGCTGCCTTTAAGAGGTGAAGAGGTCAATTCATGTCCGCGAAAAAGCATCCGCCATCTGTTATAAGTAACGATTTAACAGTCATTAATAATCAAAATTTTAGGCGGAAAAATATTGACTAACTATACAAAATATGAGGAGACTATATTATGAAACCTATTCCCGATTACATAAAAGAAAATTTAGACATACTTTTTGTCGGGTTCAATCCGAGCATACGATCAAGTGAGACAGGGTATCACTTCGCAAATCCTACAAATCGCTTTTGGAAAATACTTCATGAATCAGGTTTAACACCGAGAAAATTCAACCCAACTGAAAATGAAAAATTACTTGAGCTTGGTTACGGATTAACGAACATTGTAGAGCGGCCTACTAAAGCTGCAACAGATATAACGAAACAAGAATATGAAGCTGGTCGTCAACGTTTAATGCAGAAAATAAATCGTTACAGTCCAGCAATCGTTTGCTTTGTTGGCAAAGGCGTCTATCAACAATTAACAAAGAAGAAAAATGTACAATGGGGACAGCAAACAGAACCTTATTTACCTCGTGTTATCGAATTTGTCGCACCTTCTTCAAGTGGGCTCGTAAGAATGAACATCGATAAAATAGTAACTATTTACAAGCAGTTACATGCGTTAAATCGTATGTTAAATAAGGAAGATTAGCGGGTAAACACATCATATAGTTAGAAAGGAGTTGTATAAAATGCAAGCTACAATGATTGTAAAAGGGATGACTGCTCGCTCAAATGAAGCTACCGTGCGTGGCACATTGGAAGCGTTAGAAGGAGTACAAGGCACAGAAGTATACTTAGATACGGAAAAGGTAGATATTACATTCGATGAAGCGTTTATAACTCCAAAGGAATTAAGAAAAGCAATAGAAGCTCAAGGTTTTTCTGTTATAACGTAAGCTTTAATTATTCCTCCTCTTATTTTCGAGAGGAGGAATTTATTTTTTGAAAAGCCAATTACTAAAAGCGAGTAAATCTTTAAAATATAGATCGTATTGATTTGATTGTGTACGTTCTCCAATAAGTACCGTTTGTGTACAGGCAAGCCTTCCAGCCTCAATATCAACTGCACGATCACCAACCATATAACTTTGTGAAAGATTTATATTGTGTTCTTTAGCTAACTTTAGCAGCATTTCAGGCTTTGGTTTTCTACAAATACAGTCAGCATGCGGTTTATGTGGACAATAAGCAATAGCGTCAATTCTTGCATCATACTGAGCCAATTGTTGTAGCATGTGTTCGTGCACAGCCTTAAGAGCAGCTTCACTCATGTAGCCCAGCCCAATTCCACCTTGATTTGTTACGACAAACACTTTGTAGCCACCTGCATTAAATTGCTGTATTGCTTCGCCAACGCCTTCAATTAAATACAAATCTTCCGGTTTATTTACGAATTTCACACGCTCACTAAGCACTTCATTAATAACACCATCGCGATCAAGAAATATTGCTTTGTTTAAAGCCATAAAATGCTCAACTCCATTTTCATTTGTGTATTGTTTGAACAGAGGGAACTAACGGAATAATTGATAGGTTTTACACATTTTGCTTATTTAATACGAATACGGAAAGTAATAAGCAACTTAATTAATTTTAGTTGTATTACATTTTGAATTTGAAAGAGCATCCAATCTACAAAATGAATGGTATAAGCATACAAAACAGCTAAACCATGCGCATAACCTGTAATGGTATGGACGGAATAGTTTTTTCGACCTGCAAGTAAAATAGAAATTCATCGGTTGCTAGGGTAAAATGCATTTGACACGACCTCCAAAATAGTTTTTTTCAGTCGTACCCATAACTTATTGGCAGGACACTAATCATTATGAGACCATCCTTAGCACTTATCCGTCACACCTAATAGTTTATCGTCAAGGTAAAGAGAAAAACTTCCTCATAATGTTTATTATAGGAAGGAACCTCGGCAATTATTGTTCTAGCAACTCCTTTACTAGTTTACATAATATATATTATAGGAAGTTAGTACAAAAACAAAATTTTAAAATCTCATAATAAAGTATTCTTTAGTTATTGAGATTTTTAAAGAAAAATTAAGAAGCAAATGTATGTCCATTAAACTAACATATACATATGCTTCTTTTTTTGTAATTTGATATGGTAATGACTTATTCATTAATAATCGTATAACATTCTTCACAAAGTATATCTTCTCCATACGCGTCACAGCCACAGCTTATACATAGATCAGTCAATTAAAAACATTCCTTTCTATTTGTTGTTTTTAAAATTTTGTTCGAATGTTTATTACTTAATATCTATGTTTCACAAATTGCTGTGTTGTAAACCTTTTTGGTAAAATTTATTTATTGTTTATCAAGTGAAACATTTTTTAATGGCTTATTAGCTGGTCCTGCAACCACTTTTCCGTCGTAAGAAAACCGTGATCCGTGGCATGGACAATCCCATGTACGTTCTCCGGAATTCCATTCCACCTCACACCCTAAATGTGTACATGTTGTATCCACAAGATGTAGTTCATTCTCATTATCTTTATAGACACCTGTGCGTTTACCTCGGATTCGCACTACCTTTGCTTCATCTGCTTTCATGTTTTCAATGTTCGAATCCGTATATTCAAGTTTCCCTTTAATTAAATGCTTGGCAACGTCGGTGTTAAAATTAATAAACTTCTTTAAAGCTGGCTCTGCCTGAAACCTTGATGGTGTAAATATATCTTTATATTTATTATCAACACCGATAATATGATCATGGATGATTTTAGCTGCTATTGTTCCGTTCGTCATCCCCCATTTCCGAAAACCAGTTGCTACACAAACAGACGGTTGATTTTTCGTAACTGGACCGACATACGGTACTTTATCTAATGTAATCAAATCTTGAGCAGACCATCGATAACCATATTCTGTTACACTAAAATGTTGCTTGGCATATTGGAGAAGTGCCTCGTAATTGTTCAGCGTCGTTTTAACTTGCCCTGTTTTATGGCTTTCGCCTCCAATTAACCATAGATCCTGACTATTATGCTTTGTCGAACGAATTGATCTTGTTGGATTTTCTGCGTTAATATACATTCCACCTGGAAATTCTTCAGACATTTTTAAGCCAAGTACATACGATCTTTCAGCATACATACGTGTCGGATAAAACCCTTGACCATCGTAAAATGGATAGTGAGATGCTTGTATAACGTGCTTGCAAGTTACACGTTGCCTGTCCCGTGTTAGAATTGTTGGATGCTTACTATACTCCAAATCAATTGCTGCGGTGTTTTCATAAACGTGTACACCATTCTTAATACACTGCTCGAGCAGTGCGTTTAAATATTTTAACGGATGAAAATTTGCTTGCTGTTTCATTTTTAATACCGATTCTACTGGAACATTTAAGGGCATTTTATTTGTAAATTCATGTTCAATTTTTAATGCATCGTATGCTTTTTGTTCGTTTTCCAACTTTGTAATATAGTCTTTTGAATTCGTAAATAAATATGCCGACTCGTGTTCATAGTCGCACTTTATATTGTGCTCTCGTATATACTGTTCAATCATACGCATTGCTTCATTATTTGCTTCATAATACCCTGTTGCGTAGTCTGTGCCGAAGTGTTGGATGAGTTCATCGTAAATAAGACCATGCTGTACGGTTATCTTTGCGGTCGTATGACCGGTTGTACCATATAATAATTCTCCAGCATCCAGTAAAGCGATGCTTAAATTTGATTTTGATAATAGATATGCTGCAGTTATCCCGGTAATTCCACCTCCAACAATTCCTACATCTACCTTTATTGATTCATCTAGTTTCGGAAAGTTTTTAATAGAAGCTGAGTCTCTCCAATAGGATTCGGGAAACTGTGGTATTTTTATATCAGTCAATTTGTACGCCCCTTTTACCATAAGTCTATTCCTTAGTATCCCCTCCTTTTCACGTTCTATGTATATCAACGCATCATACATAGATACGTCATTTTTTGTTACTAGAACACATACAATCTATTACACATCATTTAGGGAGCTGATACAGATGGAAGTTCGTGTACGCGCTCACGATACACTATGGAGCTATAGTCAATTATTTGGAATTCCTTTATCTTTAATCATCTCATCAAATCCACAAATTAATCCAAATCAATTGCAAGTTGGTGATTCCGTTCAAATACCCGGTTACCAGTTAATTGAATATACTATAAATACTAATGATTCATTATGGGCAATTGCTAGGAATTATTCATTGCCATTACATGCATTGTTAGTCGTTAATCAAGCAGTCAATCCCTTACAACTTCAAAT
>NZ_JBPYCS010000046.1:0-13481 GCF_051846935.1 Virgibacillus sp. W0430 | reverse complement strand
GCATATCGGTATTGGTTTGAAGAAGCAAAGGCCCTAGGGCCTTCCAATTTAACGGCGGTCAAGGAACGTTTATACGAATTTTACAGTTTAGTAAAAGCATCAGGCCTTGATGAATTCAAGAAGGCAGTAGAAACTTTTCAGAACTGGCAGAAGGAAATTTTGAATAGTTTCGCTTTTAATTTGCATAATGGTTATGTCGAGGGTATTAATAACCAAACAAAAGTGATAAAGAGAAACGCATTTGGTTACCGCCGTTTTGATCGCTTTCGTTTAAGAGTACTATTACATCATCAATATAAAAACATAAATGGGCGGGTCGCATAAATAAGGAGTGAGCGTTAGCTCACCCCAACATTTGACGTAGAACCCCTTATATTAATGCGTTAACCATTTCCAACAATCGTATGATCGCTCGTTCTCATAATAAAACTTAAATTCCGTCCACATTGCTTATCTCTGCGGTAGGAAAACCACTCGCTATTTGAATACGTACACGTAGGATCAATATAAATATGCTCTGCAGGTATGCCCGCTAGTTCGCATTGTTTTTTAACTGTTCGTTTATTATCAATATGGTATTTATTCGTTTTTTCATTGTAGTAAATAAAATCGTCTGCGTAGCCGAGCTGCTTGAATTTAACATATACATCCTCATCAACTTCAAAATAATCTTGGCTAATGGCTGCTCCAATTTGGACATGAAAGTTCCAGGGCTTGCATTGTTCTTTCTGAATTAACTGTGTAAACACCTTAAGCGAAATTTCTTTAATTGTACCTTTCCAGCCAGAGTGGATGACACCAATGACTCCTTCTGCCTCATTTTTAAAAATAACCGGCACACAATCAGCGGTAAGGCAACATAGTAACACGTTGCGTTCATACGTATACAGTGCATCGATGTTCTCGATCGCAGAAGTAACGTTTGCAGACCCCCGGCCAGCATCTGCAATCGTAACGCGATACATATTGGCGCTGTGCGTTTGGTTCGCACACACAAAGGTATTTAAATCACAATGTAAAACATCGGCCAATTTCTTTCTATTTTCTAAAACATGTGTCTGTTTTACACTTGTATGAAAAGCCATATTGTTATTTTCTAACTGTGTCGTATCCTTCATTGTCATTCCAGCAATAAAACGGCCGTTATTCATATAAAATTTCGTATTCATCACATCACCAACTTTTTATAAGGTTTGTGTAAATCAGATTGCAAAAAAAGGTTGTTGTACATGAAGAAAGAATGCAGCTTGTTCATAGATCTAGACATGAAGACAGAATGATTAAAAAGCAAATTAGTAGGTTATTTACGAAAAAAGGATTGAAATTGGAGTAGGTTTATTTTATTATAACGCAAAAAAAGGCACTGTACCTAAAAAGATTAGAACACTGCCCTTATTTCGTTTATCTTTCAATGAAATGTACTCTTTTCTCTACCTTCAGAAATTATAGTATCCATTCAACTTCTAAAAATAGTAGTCATTGCTTTAGAGAAGCTGTTGTAATGAACAATAAATTAGTTGAGGCGTTGTCCACGTAAAGCGAGTAAAGACTATGAGCGAGATAAGCAAGCCATATTATTATTAAATAAAGTAAATTACAATAAATCGTTCGTATGTTCTCTAATAAACATTTTACGCATATTTGGAACATACGAGCATTAGGAATAGTGCTCCTATTCGGTTTGTATAAATTTAACACAATTTTTAAGCCTCTGGTGTAGGTGTAGGTTCAGCGTAGCCTTCCTTATACTGCTCATCAATTAAATGTCTTATTTCTTTAACGGTTTTCCCATTATTAAATTCAATAATTGACTTTGCAGCAATATCAAGACACGCTTGGCATTTCGTTGCATGATCATCCCAAGTGAGCGAACCGTCTGCGTGATTATCAAAAATGAAACAATCATAATTGTCCTTATGTCCAATCGAATCATTTCCACAGCCACAATAACATGGAATTAATTCTAATAAATCCTGGCTATGAGCGACAGCTTGATATAACGTTTGCATTTCGGTTGACTGTTTATCTAAAAACGCTGGAAGATCATTAACAGATTCTGTTTCTTCCCGAATATCCCCTATTGGTGTGTTATGTTGATGATCACTATGCTCCTGGCTCTCTTCAGAAGTGCAAGCACTCGTTACACTTAAGACGAATATACTTAGAAGTATCGTTATTCTCTTCATCATTGAAAGCTCCTTTACGTTGTCTTTAAAAATATCTTAGCACGTATAGTATCCAATTTCCTACTTCAAAACAACCGAAGTTAGGTTCATTTTTATAATGTTCATTATTCTGTTACATTCGATTTTTTGCTGTTACGTCAGGAAGGCGCGCAAAACAGCGAGCAGTTTTTAATTGTATATGTTAAAGTAAAAGTGGATGGACAGGATGGAGAGGGTAAGTGATGAGGCAAATTACAGTAAATGATCTCATAAAAACGTTTGCACTAGAAACAATTGTAGCGACAAAAGATAAGCTTGATGTCGTCATTCAGAAACCACAAACAAGAAGACCGGGATTAGAGTTTATTGATTATATGGACTTTTTACCGATGGAGCATGTACACGTTTTGGGAGAAAATGAGATTCATTATTTGGATAATTTAAGTGATGAAGAATGTGAGCAACGAGTGAGCAATATTGTAAAATATAAGCCGCCGTGCATTATTGTTACGGATGATCGAGGCAATCTTGTCTATTTAACGAAGTATTGTAGGAAAAATAATATTCCATTGCTTCGAACTGCCGAGCATAACTATGAATTTATTAAAAAAATAGATGCGTATATGATTAAAAATATGGCTCCTGAAATTGCTGTACATGGTGTCTGTATAAATGTATTTGGGATTGGAATCCTTTTACGGGGGAAATCAGGGCTAGGAAAAAGCGAAACAGCTCATACATTAATAGGCAGAGGACATCGACTTGTTGCAGATGATATTGTCGTTATAAAAAAATTAAGTCCTCAGACATTGCTTGGCACTCATAATGGGAAAAACAAGGAATTTCTCGCTTTGCGCAGTGTAGGTTTATTGAATGTCGTGCGACAATACGGCAGAAAAGCCTTTCAGGACGAGACGAGAATTGCTTTGGATATTGAACTGACAACATGGGAGCGCAATACGTTAAATAATGAGCTGGAAATGGAAACAAAATATACGGAATATATGGATGTAAAAGTTCCATATATCCAAATTCAACTCCAGCCAGGTCGAGATGTTGCTGGATTAATTGAAGCAGCTGCAAATAATTGGTATTTGCAGCAGCAAGGCTATAGCGCTGCAGAGGAATTTATGAAGCGGCTGGAATCCGATCATTCAAAATCAAGCTGGGAATAGGAGCTGGGTCGGTGTTGAAAATCAATTCGGCGGGATCGCATTTATTTTAATAAAGCTGTTGAACGGATATAGGTTCGGGCAGTAAAGCATATAAGTGCAAACCTGTATTCCGAAAATAACTAGCGGAAAATCAAGGCAAAAACAAGAAAAACCCCGTACTTCACATAAGTCGAAGCAGGGTTTTTTTGTTTGAAAAGGTTCTCTTAAAGTGCGATTATTACTTATCGCTTTAAAATGGAGAAACAACGAATCCAATAATACATCTATTTTTGTTTTTTTCCTTTCGTCAAGCGTCCAAGCAAAAATGCACCAAGTCCTATTCCAATAAAGGTGTTTGTTTTTTTATTAAAAACTTGTTTAAAGAAAAGATTAAGATTTTGCGGACGCTCGGCAAGGCGGCGCATAAAATAACCATACCAATCTGTGCCGAATGGGACATACGTACAAAAATTGTAGCCTGCTTTAGCTAAGTCAATTTGCATGTCCTTTCTAAAACCATATAGCATTTGAAATTCAAACTTTTCTTTTGAAATTTGATTCTCTTCGACAAATTTTTTAACATAGTTAATAATTCGATGATCATGAGTAGCAATCGATGTAAACTTTCCATTTAATAAATGATATTGAATTAAACGGATAAAGTTTTCGTCGATTTCTGCTTTGTCTTGATAAGCAACTTCAGGTGCCTCCTTATAAGCACCTTTTACGATGCGTAGGCGAAAGTCTTTATACTTTTTAATATCGTCTTCCGCTCGGAAAAAGTAAGCTTGTATAACGGTCCCGATATTATCGTAATCCTTTGATAACGCATCAATTAAATCAAAGGATGGTTGGAGATGTCCATAATCCTCCATATCAAAGTTTATAAAAATATTATATTTATGCGCTTTTGACACAATTTCTCGTAAGTTTTGCAAGCAAAAGTCATAGTGGATGTCTAAGCCGAGCTGGGTCGGTTTTAAAGAAATGTGCGCATCAATGGCATGCTTATGAATTGCTTCGATAACAGAAAGAATTTGCTCTTTTGCTTTAAGTGCTTCTTCTTCTTCAAAGACAAACTCTCCCAAATTGTCTATTGTAGCTGATATACCTTGTGCATTTAATTGTTTTACACTTTCAATCATTTCATCCACATTTGTACCGGCAACAACAGATTGTGCACCTAGTTTAAATCCGTATCTTTGTGCTGCTTTATTGAGCATCTGGTTTTGTGATAACCCGATGAAGAAGTTTTTTAACCACATACATATCCCTCTTTATAGTTTAGTATTTATAGCTTTTATTAAATTTATATTTATTATACCATTCTCCTGTCCCTTTTACCTTTTTAAAAGAGCATAAACGGTAAAAAAAGGAAAGGAAAAAGAAGCAAAAAGAATGTAATGAAACTAAATATCTGTTGACTAATACGTGAATCAAATCCTGCTTTAGAAGATAGTTCACATTTGCCCTTCAAATAGGATATAATTAAAGGGTATACGAAATAGAATGGGGAAGTTCGTTATTTGGCGTACGTATCCTTATATCTTGTAACACCAATGCGTAACAAGGTTGAACTTTTAATGGAAATATTGTGTGAATAATAAGGGGAATGTAACCGTATGGGCTATCAAGCATTATATCGTGTGTGGCGACCTAGGAAATTTGCAGATGTTGTTGGACAATCACATATAACACGTACATTGCAAAATGCAATATCACAAAATAAATTTTCCCACGCTTATTTGTTTTCAGGCCCACGAGGTACTGGAAAGACGAGCGCGGCAAAAATATTTGCACAAACAATTAATTGCGAACAGGCGCCAACTGCCGAGCCATGTAATGAATGTGCAGCTTGTCGTGGTATTTTAGATGGCTCAATATCCGATGTTATTGAGATTGACGCTGCATCGAATACGAGTGTTGACGATATTCGCGAGATACGAGATAAAGTAAAATATGCTTCAAGCGCTGTTCCATATAAAGTATACATCATTGATGAAGTACATATGATCTCTGTTAACGCATTTAATGCATTATTAAAGACGTTAGAAGAGCCTCCAGCACATGTTGTTTTCATATTGGCAACAACAGAGCCGCACAAAATTCCGCTCACAATTATTTCAAGGTGCCAACGATTCGACTTTAAGCCGATCGGGAATAATGCGATTATAGATCGGCTAAAATGTATTGTAGAGTCAGAAGGCTTTGCAGTAACGGAAAAAGCATTGGAAGCTGTTGCGCTTACAGCGGAAGGCGGAATGCGAGATGCCCTCAGCATTTTGGATCAAGCAATTTCTTACAGTACAGATCAGATCGATCTCGACGATGTACTAGCGGTCACTGGTGGGGTATCACAGACCGTATTAACACGTATCATTCAAGCGATGCATGAACGAAATGTCCAGCAAACGTTGCAGCTATTTGAGGAAATGATCCAACACGGGAAAGACCCGGGTCGATTTGTTTATGATTTAATTTATTTTCTTCGTGACGTATTGTTTTATAAAGCTGCACCAGCGCTTTCAAATCAGTTGGAACGAGCCGTACTGGATGCTGAATTCAAGGAAGTAAGCGATCAAGTTTCTAATACGTGGCTTCAACAAGCAATTTTTCAATTGAACGACTGTTTACAGGAAATTAAATGGATAAATAATCCGAGAGTGTTTATTGAGATTGTACTCTTAGGGATAACAAGTCAAAATGAACAGCAGGAACCTACTGAGAAAAATGAAGCAGTAGTTGATAACAAAGCGATTACTCATTTAACCGATCGCTTAGAGCAGCTGGAAAGGCAATTACAATCGTTGCAGCAAGCGCCAAAAAACCCAACTCAACAGCCTAGAAGGCAAGCTTCTAAGCAGCCGACAAAGAGCAGTTACAAAGTTCCATTTGAGCAAATAAGGCGCGTGTTGGAAGGGGCAGAAAAGCAAGCCTTACAGCACGTACAGTCTACGTGGGCAAATTTTTTAACACAGTTAAAATCAACAAATGCACCAGCGCATGCAACGATACAAGACAGTAAACCTGCCGCTGCTTCCGATGAAGGGCTTGTCGTTGCTTTTAAATATGAAATCCATTGTTCTTTGTTTTTGGATAATAGAGAAACTGTTGAATCGGTACTTGCAACTGTGCTCGGAAAAAGAATTACGATCTATCCGCTTCCGGAAGAAAATTGGCAACAGTTACGTTCTGAGTATTTGAACAAACAAGAACAGAGTGCTTCAACGGAGGAACGACAAGGCGATTCATTGATTGATGAAGCACGCAAGCTTGTCGGCGATGATTTGTTGGAAATTCATGAATAAACGTATTCTAACCATTTGATACAACAAGCAATTCAGTTAAACAACAATGGTAAATTAATTGTTAAAAAGGGAATAAACTACGTATGGCAAATCGTTCATACAGTAGGCATATAAATATTGCTAAAACATAGTATACAAGGAGGATGTACCATGAAAGGTATGGGAAATATGGGTAACATGATGAAGCAAATGCAAAAAATGCAGAAGAAAATGATGAAGGCACAGGAAGAACTACAGGCTATGAGCTTTGAGGCTTCTGTTGGCGGTGGTATGGTTACGGTAACAGCAAATGGCGCAAAGGAAATTATTGATGTAAATATTAATGAAGAAGTTGTCGATCCAGATGATGTCGACATGCTACAAGATTTAATTTTAACTGCAGTAAACGATGTAATGAAGCAAATTGAAGATAAAACCAATGAAACAATGGGGCAGTTTACGAAAGGGTTAAATATGCCGGGAATGTTTTAGGAGGCTGAAAGGATGTATTATCCAGAACCGATTTCCAAACTTATAGACAGCTTTTCTAAATTACCGGGAATAGGTCCTAAGACGGCTGTGCGGTTAGCTTTTTTTGTGATTGAAATGGAAGAAGATGATGTGCTAGAATTTGCAAAGGCGCTTGTAAGTGCAAAGAGAGAGCTATCGAATTGCTCGATATGTGGGCATATTACCGATCAAGATGTTTGTTCTATTTGTCAGGATCAAACCCGTGATGAATCAATTATTTGTGTAGTGGAAGATCCTAGGGACGTCATTGCAATGGAAAAAATGAAGGAATTTACGGGAAGGTATCACGTCTTACACGGGTCCATTTCCCCAATGGATGGAATAGGGCCAGAGGATATTAATGTTCCAGACTTGCTTCAACGGTTGAAAAATGAACAGGTCGAAGAAATTATTTTGGCAACGAACCCAAACATTGAAGGAGAAGCTACCGCCATGTATATATCACGACTTGTCAAACCATCGGGAATTCGTACAACGAGGATAGCCCATGGGCTGCCTGTTGGTGGCGACTTAGAGTATGCGGACGAAGTTACGTTAGCAAAATCACTCGAAGGTCGGCGTGATGTATGATTACGAGTAACCGAAGGAATATATTCCCTTGTAGAATGGCACGTTAAAGTTGGTGATTCGATGAGAAAAAAAGTAAAGAAACGGAATATAGATGAGCAATTATTACATGCCATTATTGCCGTTGAAAAAGAATGGAAACAGATGCAGTCGATTCTAGATGAAAGCATTGATCCTGCCGATAAAAATCTTCAACGCGTTGTTTTTGCTCAAGCTAAATATATGTTTTTGTTGCGGGAAGCACGGCATCGAAAAATAAGTGCCATTCGTTATTAATTAAATGCTGCTGGCTGCTCACTTTAAACAAACCCAGCTTGAATACGTCCTTTTATTCAGTAGTGAAATGGATGTAAATCGATGCACTTTAAAAGATTCATAGCGATTTGTTCTTTTTTGCACCGAACTGTCATATGTACTAGTAAGGGGACAAGTTCAAGGAGGAAGCGCTATGAATTCTACGATTGTCATTTCTATTATGATTGGACTAATCATTCTATTATTACTTATTGGAGCACCTGTGAAGCCAATGCGCTTTATTGCTAGTAGCTCTGTAAAAATTGGTATAGGAATATTGCTATTATTTTTTTTCAACGTGTTTGGAGGAGCAATTGGCTTACACATTCCTATTAATTTGTTTACAGTTATTATTTCTGGCTTTTTAGGGGTGTTCGGCGTTAGTTCACTTGCCGCTATTCAAATATTCCTTGTATAAAGACGTACTTGGAAATTACAAAAATATATTTTCGTTGTTTCCAAGTTTTTATGTATACCATTCGAGCGTTTAGGAGAAACTATCAACTAAACGATTCGAGGAGGGGAAGCAATGGAGTATTGCGGTATATGTGAGGAAAAGAAAGAGAATGGCATTCATTTATACAAACTATTTATTTGCTGTTCGTGTGAGAAGAACATGATTCACACGGAGCCTAGAGAAGAAAAGTATCGTTATTATTTAAGTAAGTTAAAAAATATGAATCAACCAACGTTATATTCTTAGCTGTATTTTAAAGGCGAATCATGTTCAACAGACTATAACGTAGATTTAACAAATTGATTGAAAGCTTTATAAGTGTGCGACATGCGCCAACATTTAATTGAAAAAATCCGAACGGGTTCATAAAATTGAATCACGGTTCGGATTTTTTGCATAAATTATGTATAATGACGCTTTTTGGAGATTACCGTGTATAGCTTGTTGTTATGTAACGCATTTCGTAAATAAGGTATGAGTAAAATGTTTGTGGGGGAACAGATGCACGAATTTAACTAGATAATATGTGATCAATTTTACTTCGAACGATATACACATGAATAACACCGTTGATTTTCACTGCCCACGGAAAGCGTAGTGTATATCTACTGCGGTCGGTAGGAATCAATACTAAAATTAACGAATACAAAGAGAGGTTTTTTAACTTCTTAAAATAACACCCACAAATACGTGACTCAATCGTAAATAAGTAACGTCATTAAATAAATTCTAAAACCATGCTACAATAAAATGTATCGTTACATTATTTACTCTATTTCAAAGCATGTAAAACGACAGTTCTCTTTATCCACCTGCATATGGTAAGATAGAAGGTGAATTAGTAAGAGTAGAACATTTAATTATTAAGCAATGTTTACTTTGCATTGAGGAGCAGAACAGTGTACAACAATTTCATAACACTTGAAGGTGGAGAAGGTGCTGGTAAAACGTCCGTACTTCAAATCTTAAGTGATAAACTCAAACATAATGGCCATGATGTTGTAACGACACGGGAGCCTGGCGGAATAGAAATATCAGAAAAAATAAGAAACATTATTCTTGAACCGAGTAATGATAAAATGGAAGGAAGAACCGAAGCATTATTGTATGCAGCTGCTAGAAGACAGCATTTGATCGAAAAGGTATTACCTGCTTTAAAACAGGGAAAAATTGTCTTGTGTGACCGATTTATTGATAGTAGCCTTGCTTACCAAGGGTATGCTCGCGAACTAGGCATTGATGCAGTTTACGCTATAAATGAATTTGCAATTCAACAATGTATGCCAGGGTTGACGTTGTTCCTTGACCTCGATCCTAAAAAAGGGTTGCAACGAATTCAAGCAAATAGCGATCGAGAAAAAAACAGGTTAGACATGGAAAGCTTATCGTTTCACCAAAAGGTTTATGAAGGGTATTGCCAATTACAGCAACGTTTTCCTAACCGAATAAAGAAAATTAATGCAAATCAGCCGCTTGAAAAGGTTGGGGAAGATGCGTGGCAATCTATTGCATTGTATATGCAACGATAAAATAATGGAAAGGAGGCATCGACTATGAAGTTAATCATTGCCGTTGTACAAGACAAGGACTCAAACCGTTTAATTAATGCGTTAAGTGGAGAAAACTTTCAAACAACAAAGCTCGCCACTACTGGGGGGTTTTTAAAGGAAGGGAATACGACACTAATGATCGGCTGTAAAGATGAGTTTGTAGATGAGGCGCTATCTATTATAAAAGATAATTGTTCGCAGCGTGAACAAATGGTGGCGCCAATTTCTCCAATGGGCGGGAACGCCGATTCTTATATACCGAAGCCGGTAAAAGTAGAAGTTGGTGGCGCAACTGTATTTATTTTACCGATTGAGTCGTTTTTCCGTTTTTAATGAAGGTGTATGTTATTGAAATACTTTGAAGGGGCTGAGCGAGTTGAAAATAAGTCAAGAGCTGCGTGCACAAATGGAAACAAAGCAACCTCGATCGTTTACGGATAGCAAACAAAGTTTCGACACGATTGTTCAGTCCCAAACCTATAAATTGAAGCAAGAAGAACTGCAGCAATTAGTTAAGGATATAACGGTACAGGGGGATAAGTTGGCGCGTTTTCGATCGTTCCGTGACTTAGCTAAATTTAAACGTATGGTCAAGAACTATTTGCAAGAAGCAGTTTCCAATGGCCTTCATTTAGAGCAGGCCCATCATTTTACAATGGAAGGTCAAACTAAAATGGCACTTGTAAAGGAAATTGACCAAAAATTAATGGAATTGACAGAAGAAGTGATGAATCAGGAAAAAAAGACAGTAGATCTTTTAGGAATGATTGGAGAAATTAAAGGTCTATTGATTAATATATATATGTAAATTGCCGCAAGGAGAGGAATGAGGGGCTAATTTATGAGTACTTGGGCGGAGATAATGGAAACACAACCATTGGCAGGGAAAATTTTAACAAACAGTATCAAAAAAGGTCGAATATCTCATGCGTATTTGCTCCAGGGCCCTCGAGGTACAGGAAAAGAAGCTATTGCACTTTTACTCGCCCAGACAATGTTTTGTCTAAACAAAAAAGGGACAGACCCTTGCCATTCATGCACAAACTGTAAACGAATTAGTACAAAGAACCATCCGGATGTGCACTGGCTTGAGCCAGATGGACAATCAATAAAAAATGAACAAATTGATACTTTAAAGTCTGAGTTCAAATATACAGGATTAGAATCGGTACAAAAGGTTTATGTAATTAAAGATGCAAACACACTCACATTGCATGCTGCAAATCGTATTTTAAAGTTTTTAGAGGAACCGAATAAAAAAACGACAGCAATTCTTCTCACAGAAAATAGTCAATCGATCATCCCGACAATTCGTTCAAGATGCCAATCTATTGATTTAAAACCGTTAAGCCCAGCTTTGTTTCAGCAACAACTAATAGAGGCGGGTATTTCTGAAGCTAACGCTGTTTTTTTTAGTGCCCTAACAAACAATCTTGAAGAAGCAATTCGATGGAATGAAGAGGATTGGTTTGCTCAAGGCAGAAAATTAATGGTACAATGGATAGAAATATTTTCATCCCGACAAGAAGATATGTATTTATTTCTCCATCAACATTGGCTTCCTCACTTTAAAGAAGGAGATCAGCTGCAGCACGGGTTAGATCTATTAATGGTAGCTTTCAAAGACCTTTTATATTTTCATATAGATAAGCAAAATTCAATGGTTGCTTTTCAACCTGAAGATGAACGTCTACACAAGGCTGTTACCGTTTTCTCGGTAAAGAGAATCCTTTCTGCTTTAACTGCTTTACTATCAGCAAAACAAAAACTAAAACAACGTGTAAATCCCACCCTAGTGATGGAACAACTTACACTTCACATATAGAGGTGATCAGATCGTGATTGAAGTGATTGGTGTCCGCTTTAAAAAAGCGGGTAAGATTTATTATTTTGATCCAGCAGATCACAACATTTCATTAAATAATTACGTTATTGTAGAAACAGTACGTGGCATAGAGTTTGGAAAAGTTGTGATTACGAATAAACAAGTAGATGAGGAAGATGTTGTTCTTCCTTTAAAGAAAGTAATACGAATTGCTACCGAGCAAGATAAACAAGATGTTGTAGAAAACAAAGAAAAAGCAAACTATGCTTTAGAAATATGTAAAGATAAAATTGTTAAACATGACTTAGATATGAATCTAGTAGATGTAGAATATACGTTTGATCGTAATAAGGTTATTTTTTATTTTACCGCGGATGGACGTATAGATTTCCGTAATCTTGTTAAAGATTTGGCAGCAATGTTTAAAACGAGAATAGAGCTGCGGCAAATTGGAGTACGAGATGAGGCGAAGATGTTAGGCGGCATAGGACCATGTGGGCGAATGCTATGTTGCTCCACGTTTCTAGGGGATTTTGAGCCGGTATCCATCAAAATGGCTAAAGATCAGAACCTTTCTTTAAATCCTGCTAAAATTTCTGGATTGTGTGGTCGCTTAATGTGTTGTTTAAAATATGAAAATGACGACTATGAGACTGCTAAACGAGAATTGCCGGATCTTGGAGAGTCAATTCAAACTTCTTATGGGAGAGGAAAAGTAGTTGGCTTGAATATTCTTGAAAAAATCATCCAGATCGAAGTGACAGAAAATGACCGAATAATCGAGTATACATTAGATGAGCTGATTGAAGAAAAAGTTATCTCGACGCAAGCCACAGAGTAATGGGGTGAGTATGAGTGAGCAAGAGGCAAATATTTGATCAAGTATCGGACATGGAAACCCAAATTGGTGAGCTATATGAACAATTGGGGGATCTGAAAGCTAAGCTAAGCGATTTGTTAGAGGAAAATCACCGTTTATCAATGGAAAACCTCCATTTGCGCAAGCACTTAACGGATGAGGATGCAAGTGAAGGTAGTGAGACAGATCGTGCTGAAGGTGGCCGATCCGATATACCTGGTGAAGGGTATGACAACTTGGCAAGGCTTTATGAAGAAGGATTTCATATTTGTAATATGCAATTTGGTAGCCCACGTAGAGGCTCGGATTGTTTATTTTGTCTCGAATTTTTCAATAAGACGAAATAATTGTATTTATACGGAAGGTATTCCGGTTAATCCGGATGGAAGTAATCTTTTCTATTAACGCCAAGGAAATAGTTACTACGTACGAGGAACGCTCTGACGCATGAGGTGGCGCGGCATATGGTATATTTTCATCGATCCTTCGCTCTCCGGCTTCGTAGGACCTTTTGTTTTAACTTGACCAGTTCGGCACCGGTAGTAAAAGCTAACTATTCAAAAGTTGTACATAGTACGTTTTTGTTTAATTCGTTAGGATCATCCGAATACCTTCTTTTAATTTCAATGGTCTCCATATATGAAAATGTATATGGAGTTATTTTTTTAGGCTCTAAAATATATGTTGGGGTATAGAAAAAATTCAGCAAAATAAAAGCACGCAAACTCCAAAATTTGTTAGACTTGTTTTAACGACAAAACAAACACAAAAGGAGTTGCGTGTAAGTGAATT
>NZ_JBPYCS010000045.1:0-14076 GCF_051846935.1 Virgibacillus sp. W0430 | reverse complement strand
CCGTTTAATAGAATTGATACACCTTTAATCAAAAAACTAGTGGAGGCCTTTGCAAATACCATGAGAATATAATCTAAAAAATTGAACTATATAAAGTTTGAAAGAGGAAGATTCAAAGGGTTACTTTAACACTTCAATGCGTTATTTCAGCAGGAGGGGCTGGCCCCTGCTCCCGTAGTAAATCGTATTTTTCCGTATCTTCCTTACTCATACTAGCTTTTAATACCGTATCTTTATACGGAAAGTCGAGTACAACGTCTGTTGATTCATCAATGAATTTACCACCTGTTGTTAAGCCGATTTTCTTGGAATATGTCGTATAAGAATCTTGCCAGTATTCATCAGCTTCAAATAATTCAAGCAGTTTATTCGTCTGTAAAACAGTGTTACCTGCGATATTAATTGTGAAGTTACTTTTTAATGTTTCGTTTGAAATAAACGCTTCCAGTAATTCTTCATTATAGTTATCCAAGTCTTGAATTACTTTGTTTTTATGTAGGACATGATCGAGAAAGTATTTATCACCGAATTGTTTTAACACATTTGTAATTGCTTCATTAATCTTTGTTCTCATTTCATTTCCCCCTATATGTACTATTCTGCTTCTCTATCAAACTCTAAAATATTATCGACTTGACATTGGATCATACGACATATTTCTTCGATACTCTCCAATTATATGTATTCATTCTGCTATATTCGTGTTGTACTATTTCCTGAAAAGCTACCCTGGTTCTGTAGTTTTCGCATTGTCTCATTTCGCGACCAGCCTTCGTATTTCCTCATACGACAACGACTTACCTTCATCATATCATTTTTTTCACACATTATCTCGGCCTGATTCAGAGCTTACTTCATCTACTACCGCTTAAACGACTTATATCTACTTGTTTCTTTATACCGCTTTGTTTATTTCATCCTACAATTAAAAAATCCTTAATTCAATAATAGAAATTAAGGTAGTATAATAATGGTTTTATATTCGCTAATACAGAAAGAAAAAAGAGGCTTCTCACAAGTTTGGACAACTCATGAGAAGCCTACATTAATCTTTCCTATGTTAGCAAAATGTTAGCATTTTGCTGACAGTCTACATAAAACCTTGTCGTATCAAGGGTTTAGAGACTAATTACATCATACCCGGCATGCCGCCGCCCATGCCGCCCATGTCAGGCATTCCGCCACCTGCGTCTTCTTCAGGTAGGTCAGCGACTACTGCTTCGGTAGTTAGGAACATGGATGCAACAGATGCTGCGTGCTGTAATGCAGAACGTGTAACTTTTGTTGGGTCAACGATACCAGCGTCAATCATGTTTACCCAGTCGCCTTTTGCTGCGTCGAAACCAACGCCAACTGCTTCACCTTTTAGACGTTCAACAACGATTGAGCCTTCAAGTCCAGCGTTTTCTGCGATTTGACGAACTGGTTCTTCTAGTGCGCGCAATACAATGCTTGCACCAGTTGCCTCATCATCTTCAAGTGATAACTCAGCTACTTTATGGTAAACGTTCACAAGTGCAGTACCACCACCAGAAACGATTCCTTCTTCAACAGCGGCACGTGTTGAGTTAAGTGCGTCTTCCATACGTAGCTTACGCTCTTTTAATTCTGTTTCTGTTGCAGCTCCAACTTTAACAACTGCAACGCCGCCAGCTAGCTTAGCTAGACGTTCTTGTAGTTTTTCTTTATCAAATTCAGAAGTTGTTTCTTCAGCTTGTGCACGGATTTGTGCGACACGGGAAGAAATTGCTTCTGGATTACCTGAGCCTTCAATAATTGTCGTATTTTCTTTAGAAACAACTACTTTTGATGCGCGACCGAGCTGAGATACTTCTGTACTCTTAAGGTCAAGTCCAAGATCCTCAGTAATCACTTCGCCACCAGTTAAAATAGCGATGTCTTCAAGCATTGCTTTACGACGGTCACCAAAGCCAGGAGCTTTAACTGCTACTGCGTTAAATGTTCCACGTAGTTTGTTTACAACTAATGTTGCAAGTGCTTCGCCTTCTACATCTTCCGCAATTAGAAGAAGTGGCTTGCTCTCTTGTACGACTTTTTCAAGTACTGGCAATACTTCTTGAATATTGGAGATCTTTTTATCTGTAATCAAGATGTACGGATCTTCCAATACTGCTTCCATTTTATCTTGGTCAGTAACCATGTAAGGTGAAGCGTATCCACGATCAAATTGCATACCTTCCACTACTTCAAGCTCTGTAGAGAAGCCTTTTGATTCTTCAATCGTAATTACACCATCGTTACCAACGCGTTCCATTGCTTCAGCAATTAGCTTACCAACTTCATCGTCTCCAGAAGAAATTGCTGCAACCTGTGCGATGGATTCTTTATCTTCAATGTTCTTGGAAATAGACTTCAATTCAGTAACTGCCGCTTCAACTGCTTTTTCAATACCACGACGGATACCTACTGGATTTGCTCCAGATGTAACGTTTTTCAAACCTTCGCGAATCATTGCTTGAGCCAACACGGTAGCTGTTGTAGTACCGTCCCCAGCAACATCGTTTGTTTTAGATGCAACTTCAGATACGAGCTGTGCACCCATGTTTTCGAAACGATCTTCTAATTCGATTTCTTTTGCAATTGTTACACCGTCATTTGTAATGAGTGGTGAACCAAATTTTTTATCTAAAACAACATTACGACCTTTAGGTCCTAATGTAACTTTTACTGCGTTCGCTAACGTATCAACACCTTTAAGTAAAGAACGACGTGCATCTTCGCTAAACTTAATTTCTTTAGCCATATTTATAATAACCTCCTTGAATAGTTAGGTAAGTATATAAGCGTTATTCACACAAATACGAAAACAATTGTCTTCTTAGTTAACAACTGCTAAAATATCATTCTCGCGTAGAATTAAGTATTCAGTACCTTCATATTTCACTTCAGTACCTGCAAATTTTGAGAAAATAATACGGTCTCCTTCTGCAACTTCTAAAGCGACTCTTTCGCCATTTACAATTGCACCGGAACCAACTGCAACTACTTTACCTTCTTGAGGTTTTTCTTGTGCAGAATCTGGAAGTACAATACCGCTTGCAGTCTTTTCCTCTTGCTCGACAAGCTCAATCACAACACGATCTCCTAGTGGTTTAATCATGTGACAGCCTCCTTAATTCAATAATGGATTTTCATTATTAGCACTCAGTCACGTTGAGTGCTAATACCAATTATTATGATAAATAATGTATATAAAAAATGCAAGCATTATCTTTTAATTTTTAAAAATAAATATAAATCGTTCTAATATGTATGATTCGTGAAATATGCTACTATCATAATAGCGTTTTCCCTTTGTTTTTTTAAACAATTTGTTTATGATAAGTTTTACGCTCAAATTACATACAATGCTAAAGGAGTCGTTGTTTTTTGGCAAAGCGATATTGGTACGTCATTATCACATACGTTATCATGCAGTTTTCTACATTTATTGTTACACCTTTACTTTACACTCTCTTACCGATTAGTAAAATGAACGCTGCTATTTATTGGAGTGTGGCTAGCTTTATTATTGGACTGGTTATCGTTTTATTTTTAATGAAACCAGATATGAAGCAGATGCCTTCCCGGGATGCTGCCAATAGCTCCTCGATTGTCTTATGGAGTATTGTCGGTGTTTTCATGGCTTACACCGCTCAATTTATAGCTATTTATATCGAAACAGAATGGTTAGGAATTACGATAGGCTCTGAAAACACTGCGATGATTGTAGAAATATCACGAATGGCACCAATTTTTATTATCATCCCTGCAGTAATTGCTCCGATATTGGAAGAAATAATTTTTCGAAAGATTATTTTTGGTTCGTTATATAAAAGAACCAATTTCTTTATTGCTGCAATTATTTCGGCACTTGTTTTTGGCTTCATCCATGGCGAGCCGATCCATATATTAATCTATGCGTCAATGGGATTTGTATTTGCGTTTCTATATGTACAAACAAAACGAATTATTGTTCCGATCATCGTTCATATGTGTTTAAATACGATTTCGGTCAGCTTACAGCTGCTGTTTGATCCAGAAGACTTGGATCGTATGCTTGAAAAGCAACAAGAGGTAATGACGATATTGGGGGCTTGGTTATTTTGATTATGGCGATTGTTTATTTATTAATGGGCGTTTTATTTACGTATATTGCCATTCAAAGCGCACAAAATACAGGCTGGAGCTTTACAACAATTTTGCTTACATTAATTGCAACGCTTGACTTCGGTGTTGGCATACGATTGATGAAAATGTATCTTTTCCCTAAAAGAAATAAGTAACTCACTAAATAACGATTAAAATGCAAAACATCCGGCAAAGGGAGCTCTAATTGCCGGATGTTTTAATTATGTATGAAGTGGATAATGCTTTAAGAAATAAACCAACGCCTGTAATTCGACAGATAAATCGATATGATGGACACGTACGTGATCTGGGACAGAGATTCGTGCAGGCGTAAAATTTAAAATGCCATCTATCCCATGAGCAACGAGTGTGTTTGTAATCTCATCTGCAGATACTGCCGGGACAGTTAAAATAGCGACTCGAACATCGCCTAACTTTTCTTCTAATTGATCGATATGGTAGATCGGAACACCTGCTACCTCTGTACCAATCTTACTGGAATTTGTATCAAAGCCAATCACAATTTTTGTATTATTGTTACGTAAAAAATTGTAGTTTAAAAATGCTGTTCCAAGATTGCCAACACCTATTAAAGCGACTTCTGTCAATTCATCCTGATCAAGCGTTTTTCGAAAAAAACCGAGTAAATATTCCACATTGTATCCATACCCTTTTTTACCTAATGCCCCAAAGTACGAAAAGTCTCTCCTAATCGTTGCCGGGTCTACTTTAACTGCTTCGCTTAATTCTTTGGATGATACGCGTGTTTTCCCTTGATAATTCAAATTGTTTAAAAAGCGATAGTATAATGGCAATCTTTTTGCCGTTGCTTGTGGAATCTTATTGCTCATGATTATCGTCCCCCCGATAATAATCTCCTGATTTACCACCTTTTTTCTCTATTAAATATGTTTGTCCAATTACCATTCCTTTATCGATCGCCTTACACATATCGTATATCGTCAAGGCTGTTGCCGACGCTGCTGTTAACGCTTCCATTTCAACGCCAGTACTCCCTTTTGTTTTGACAAAGGCCTGGATAATAAGTTCATAGCGATCGTCATTTACTTCCCAATCAAATGTAATATCAACTCCTTTTAGTTGAAGCGGATGGCACATCGGTATCCACTCAGATGTTTTTTTTGCCGCCATAATACCTGCAACTTGTGCAACGGCGAGGACATCGCCTTTTTCAATGGATCGAACATTTATTTTAGTATAGATTTCTTTTGTTACAAATACACTCGTTCGTGCCAGCGCTGTTCGTTCAGTCTCATTTTTATTGCTTATATCGACCATTCGCGCTCTGCCTTGATCATTAAAATGAGTGAATTTTGCCATATAGTTCATCTCCAGTTTAATAGTCTATTCCCATTTTAACAGATATTCGAGCACAAAACGTACTATTTAACCCATTATCATTGCTAGGTGATGAAATTGAAGCTAAACTGAAACGTAGCAACTCTTTTTATTTCAAACGATTGTCCAAGCAATTAGAGGTGAACATATGATTATTATGCAATTAAACAATGTATCAAAAGCGTTTGGTGCAGAAGATATTTTAGCGAATATAAAGCTAGATATAAAACGTAAGGATCGAATTGCTATAGTAGGTCGAAATGGCGCTGGGAAGTCCACTCTGCTGAAAATAATGAGTGGGGAGTTGGCTTTCGACAGCGGAGAGCTAATTAAACCGAAGGAAGTATCTGTCGGTTATTTACCTCAGCATACGAGCCTTGAATCGAATAAAACAATTTGGAATGAAATGCTGGACGTTTTTCAAGATGTTATCGAGCAACAGGAGGAGCTCCAACGCCTGCAAAACCAAATGCAAGAAGCGGCGGAGTTGGATACCGCTGCATATAAAAGCTTATTGTCCGATTATGACAAAAAGCAACAAGCGTTTGAACAAAATGGCGGATATCAGTATGAATCGGAAATAAAAGCTGTATTAGCTGGGCTTCACTTTACAGACATCGATTATCATACCCCGATTCATACGTTGAGCGGTGGTCAAAAAACACGACTCGCTTTAGGGAAGCTCTTACTACAAAGCCCAGATTTACTTATTCTTGATGAGCCGACAAACCATTTAGATATTGAAACGTTAACATGGTTAGAAAGATATTTGAACTCTTACAGCGGCTCTATTGTAATCGTCTCGCATGATCGATATTTCCTAGATAAAACCGTAAACATTGTCTATGAGCTGTCCCGAAACCAGTCTAAAAAGTATTACGGCACGTATAGCCGATTCCTCGAAATGAAAGCAGCCGCATTTGAACAGGAATGGAAGCTGTATGAAAAGCAACAAGCAGAAATAAAAAACATGGAAGATTTTATTCAAAGAAATATTGCTCGCGCATCTACGACAAAAAGAGCACAAAGTAGACGAAAACAGCTTGCTAGGATGGAGCGAATGGATCGACCACTCGGTGCGGAATCGTCTGCTTCTTTTTCCTTTGAAATTAATCACACGAGCGGAAATGATGTTTTAAAAGTAAACGATTTTTCCTATTATTATACCAACCAGAAAGAGCCTGTATTTGAACATGCTACCTTAAACATCCAACGTGGGGAGAGCGTTGCACTTGTTGGAGCAAATGGAGTAGGAAAAACAACCTTTCTAAGAGCTATTCTTGACAACAAAAATAATGAAACAGAAACGATTCAATTAGGTTCAAACGTGCAGATAGGCTACTATGATCAAGAGCAAGCCGATTTAACCTCGTCCAAAACGGTCCTTGCAGAGTTATGGGACGAATATCCGTCTGTAAATGAAAAGGATATTCGAACCGTTCTTGGGAACTTTTTGTTTTCTGGTGACGACGTTTTAAAGCACGTCCAAACATTAAGTGGTGGTGAAAAAGCACGTTTAGCACTTGCGAAGCTTATGATGCAGCGGGCTAATTTGCTTATTTTAGATGAACCGACGAACCATTTAGATATCGATAGTAAAGAAGTTCTGGAAGCCGCATTACTAAATTATCCGGGCACGATATTATTTGTTTCCCATGATCGTTATTTTATTAACAAGCTTGCTGACCAAGTCGTTGAATTAAAACAAGATGGCACAACTGTCTATCTAGGTAACTATGATTACTACTTAGAAAAACAGCAAGAGGAAATAGAGATTATGCAATTGGAACAAACGGAAGTGAACGAGCCGAAAAAGATTACCGATCGAAAGCTCTCCTTTCAGCAGGACAAGGCTCTTCAAAGGGAACAACGAAAACAGCAACGACTCGCAAAAAAACTAGAAGAAGACATTGAAATGGTTGAGATAGAAATTACAGAGCTAGAAAAGCAAATGGCTCAGCCGGAAGTTTTCCAAGATCATGAAAAAGCACACGCATTAATGATCCAAGTAGATAAGGAAAAAGAAAAGCTAGATAAACTTATGGATGAGTGGGCTTCCGTTCAGGAAAATATCCTTGAAGAGTGAATAGTCTGCAACAAAAACCGAAGTCGAACAAGCCCCTAATAAAAGTGGACTTGTTCGACCTCTTTTTCGATACTCTATTGTTTATTGGTTTTCAGATGACCGAGAGAAAAAAAGGAAAGCTCACCATCCCCTCCCCCCGCACAAAGCGAGTATAGTCTGTGAGCAATCAAGGTAAGAAAGCTTTTTATCCATTTTTACCTAAATGTTCCTAACTAAAAGAAACGGGTTTATTTAAATAGATAATCGTCCTGTCTTGAGCATTCTACTGCTACTCGATAAACGAGACCGTACCCGATCATTGTCGATAAAACCGAACTGCCTCCATAGCTAATTAGTAAAAGAGGTATACCTGTTATCGGCATAATTCCAATTGTCATACCTATATTTTGAAAGGCATGGATAAGCAGCAAGCTCATAAAACCGAAGCATAGAAACGAGCCAAATACACTAAACTTGTAGCTTTTTAATCCGAGCGTTACAAGCTTATACATTAAAAGAAAATACAACAATATAACGGCAGCTCCGCCAATAAAACCGAAGCTTTCTCCGATAACAGAAAAAATAAAGTCTGTTTGTGCTTCTGGTAAGTATACTTGTAAACTAGACATTCCTTTCCCCATTAGTTGACCAGAACCTACCGCTAACAGGGAGCGATCAATTTGGAATCGATCGTCGCCTGTTTGTTGAGACGGATCAAACCACGTGAGAACCCGGTCAATTTGATACGGTTTAATTCCTAATATTGTTTGAGATAACTCGGGAAAATTAACTATAAGTAAGATTGATAAAGCAAGTGCAGCAACACTGCCTAGGACTAATAATACGATGATTTTCCAATCGATGCCCGACAAGATAATCAACACTCCAGCTATAAAAAGAAATACAACGGATGATCCTAAGTCAGGCTGTTCTAAAATAAATACTACAGGGATAATTGTAATAACAACAATTTTCACAATAAGTAAAACGTCACTTTTAAGCGAATTTTGTACATATTTTTCTTTATGCTTACTAATTAGTGCGGCCAATAAGATAATTAGGGCAATTTTAGTAAATTCAGATGGCTGTAAAGTAAAACCAGGTATTGCTGTAAACCAGCTTTTCGCATTATTAATTTCTTTTGCAATACTAGACGGACTGAAATGCAAAATAACTAATAATAAAACACCAAATACGTATATAAAAATACTTGACTTGTATATTTGGTCTAAATCAATGAACTGGATAGCAGCCAGAACAGCAATTCCGGCTGCAAAAAATAACGTTTGCTTTAACACAAAATTTTCTCCAGCATATTGTTCCAATTGCTGCGCATTAAAGATAGCGAGCAAGCTGACGACGATAAATAGAATGATTAAAATAACAAAATCCAGTTGAATATAATGCGATTGTTTTTTGGACATGATAGCTTCACCAAGTCTCCCTTGTAGAGTAAGCAACATGCAATACGTTCCGTGTATTAACAGTTATACTTTTATTAAGAAAATAAGTTTTGCTATGAACCATTTAAAAGAAGGTATCAAATCACGGTTGTGTGCAATTATTCAAATTGTACGATTGGAAGTACAGCAGTTCTGGTGAGGAAAGAGAAACAACAAAAAAGAAAGTGATCCAGATTTAATAAGAACAGTAGGATCAATAGTTGCTTACTCGATGAGTAGCTTAATACGTGCTCTCGTGTTACGCCTCTAGCTGTTGAATTCCAAACACTTTATTTAATAAGCAACGAAGGGTTTGCATTTAAGTCCCAACCAGATCTTCTTCCTTGCTCGAATGCAACACTGCCTGCTGCTGCAATCATTGCTGCGTTATCGGTACACAGCTTTAAAGATGGTACAGCGAGTGGAATGTCTGTTTGTGCGAATTCGCGATTTAAAGCGGTACGTAATCCTTTATTTGCAGCAACCCCACCTGCAATGATAACTTGCTTTACATCATAATGCAATGCTGCTTCGTACGTCTTTTTAGACAACACTTCAACAACACTCGCCTGAAAACTCGCTGCTATATTTGCCGCATTGATTTTTTCTCCACGTTGTTTTGCATTGTGAAGCGTATTAATAACAGCAGACTTCAAGCCACTAAAGCTAAAGTCAAAGCTACCCTGCTCAAGCCATGCACGTGGA
This sequence comes from Virgibacillus sp. W0430, assembly GCF_051846935.1. Taxonomy (NCBI): domain Bacteria; kingdom Bacillati; phylum Bacillota; class Bacilli; order Caryophanales; family Bacillaceae; genus Virgibacillus; species Virgibacillus sp. W0430. The sequence continues at coordinate 4,374 of NZ_JBPYCS010000045.1, read as the reverse complement.
AACGGAATTTCGTCTTTCCCTTCAGCTGCTAAACGGTCGATATGTGGGCCACCTGGATATGGTAAATCCAACATACGCGCCACTTTATCAAATGCTTCGCCAGCTGCATCGTCTCTAGTTTCGCCAATTACTTCATAATGACCATGCTCCTTCATACGTACGAGCTCTGTATGACCACCAGATACAATTAAAGCGAGTAAAGGAAAGGCAAATTCATTTTCCAAACGGTTCGCATAAATATGACCGGCAATATGATGTACGCCAACGAGTGGTTTATTTTTAGCAAAAGCTAATGCCTTTGCAGCATTTACTCCAATGAGTAAAGCGCCAACAAGCCCTGGCCCTTCCGTTACAGCAATTGCATCAATAGCGTCCCAATCAAGCTGAGCTTCGCGAAAGGCTTCCTCCAATGTAATGGTGATTTCCTCAACATGATGTCTTGATGCAATTTCAGGAACAACTCCACCAAATCGTTTATGGCTATCTATTTGAGAAGCGACAATATTAGCCAATACTTCCTTCCCATTTTTAACGATCGCTACCGCTGTTTCATCGCAGCTCGTTTCTATTGCTAAAATAAATTGGTCTTTTTTCATAATAAATTCACCCACATTATTACAGCATCTTCGCCATTATCAGTATAATAATTTTTACGGATACCGCCTGGTATTAATCCAAATTTGCGATACATATTTTGTGCAACGGTATTAGAAGCGCGTACTTCTAGCGATAATCGTTTCACGCCAAGTTGTAACGCATATTGACAGGAGAACTTAAATAGCTTCTCCCCTATTTTATTTCCTCTGTAATTTGGAAGTATTGCTATATTTGTTATTTGTGCATCGTCTATTACAATCCATAATCCAGCATATCCAACAACGACCTGATCCACTACAGCAACAAAGTAATGTGCATGGTCATTAGTATTAATTTCTTGCTTAAATATTTCCTCAGGCCATGGAGATGAAAAAGACGCTGCATCTACTTTCATTACTTCGTTAATATCATCCAATTCCATTTTTCTTATTACAAGTTGTGCCACTTCTACTGAACATCCTTCTGTGCTTTTAGCCAATTTGCTTCTGCCTCAGCCATACGTAAGTAATTTGGTGTCAATGAATGAACATCTTCTGGTTCTTTTTCAAGCCCTGCCAAGGCAACATGAGTAGCATTCGTCACATGGTATGGCGATTTAGGAATTATTGCATTTTCACCCATGTACTGTATAATCATTTCTTTAAATGAGGCAAGATGAGGACTTAGAAACAGGATTGGTTGATTAATTTCTATAAGTTTACTTAACCAATTTTTCATTGGCATATTTGTTTCCTCATAAACTAACTTCATCCGATGTTCTTCCCATTTGTATAACCCGGTAAATACAGTTTGTCTCCGTGCGTCAAAAAAAGGGCAAATGTAACGATTGGCCAGAAGCCCTTGATACGCTAACGCTTCCAAACTGGATACACCAACAACAGGAATTTTGAGCGCCCATGCCAATGACTTCGCAGTGGTTACTCCTATTCGTACGCCAGTATAAGAACCAGGCCCTTTCGCTACAATTATTTTATCTAATTCTTCTGGCTTCATTTCGATCTTTTGCATTAAGGAAACAACGGCCGGCATTAAACGTATCGAGTGATTTCTATTTACCTTTGTGCTTAACTGTCCGATCAATTCTTCGTTTTGTAATAATGCAAGAGCAAGTACTTCATTCGATGTATCTATTGCCAGTACGTTCATTTGTAACGACTCCTTCTATCACCAAATACGTAGAGATTTTTAACCTATAAGCGCATTTACTGCTAATTTATAGTGCATTCCTACAGGGTTAAAAGATACAATTCGTTCATGTTCGCTAACATAATCTATTTTTATATTTAGACGTTCCACAGGCATAAATTCATCAATAAATTGTGCCCATTCTACAACCGTTATTCCTTTTCCAGAAAAATATTCTTCAAATCCAATATCTTCATCCGAATGCTCTAATCGATATGCATCCATATGATAAAGGGGAAGCTCACCCTTATATTCCTTTACAATAGTAAAGGTAGGACTTGTTACAACACGTTTAATTCCTAGTCCTTCAGCTATACCTTTTGTAAATGTTGTTTTACCAACACCTAAATCCCCTTCCAGCGTAAGTACGTCACCGGGCTTTAAGTACATCGCTAGTTTAGCTGCAAGTCTAATTGTTTCTTGCTCTGATCCGGTTTTAACACTTCGCATCTTTATCACCTTCTTAAATGGGTGTACCCCTTCTTATTGAGTGGAACCTGTTGTTTATTTTGTTTTAAGAAAACGTGTCCATCACTTGTTTTACGATGCACTACTTTTCCAATTTGTGTAACTGGTAACTGCAATTCTTTTGCACAAAACTGGACATGCGACCAGTCCTTTTCTGAGACAGTTCCCAGTAATTCAAAATCTTCACCGCCAAACAATTTCCACTTATATTGCAAATCACATGGAAATTGAGATAGAAAAGGACTTATCGGTATTTTTTCAGAATCAAGTATGAGAGCTACATTTGATGCTTCTGCTAGTTCAGCTGCTTCATTAGCAATCCCATCACTAATATCGTTTAATGCCATTCGTTGTATATTACGAAGCGCACGAGCAAATGACACCCTCGGTTCAGGCTTCACGTGTCGGTTAATGAAGTAGTTTTGATTTATATAATTACCTGAATGCTGTAGGATGTATAATCCTGCTTGTGAATCTCCAACTGTTCCCGTTACAAAGACGACATCATTTTCCTCTGCTAAACTACGGTAGCGTGCTCGACCTTTATCTACATAACCAATCACGGTAATTGTAACAGACCATTCCTTTCCAGAAACGGTATCACCACCTATTAGATCCATTTGATAGGTGGAGGCTATGTGTCTCATGCCAGAATACATATCTTGTAAGGCTCTTTCGCCTAGTGTATCGGGTATAGTAATCGAAACAAGATAAAAAGCAGGAGATGCACCCATTGCTGCCAAATCACTAATGTTTGCTGCAAGTGCTCGATAGCCTACTTGAAAAGGCTGCATCGTTTCCGTGGAAAAATGAACACCATGTACTAATGTATCAACTGCAGTAACAATGTCTTTGGACTGCTGACGGATTACTGCCGCATCATCACCTATCCCTTTAATAACAGTGGATTGCTGATATGATTTTTGCTTTATTGAGTTAATAAAGGAGAATTCATCCATTCAGATACACCATCCCTTTTAACTAATATAATCATGATAGCAAAAAGGACAGGAAAAGAAAAAGATTAGTGATAGATAGATGAATTAGTGTAGACGAACGAGGTAATTTATTTATCTCGCTCCTTTGTAAGACGGAGTCGTGCTTTATACTACGATTAATCTTCTTAATTTCTATAAACATAAAATGTGACTTGTTTATTTCTCTTTCATTTACACTTAAACCTGCAATACAATAAAGAAGAGCCTGGCATTGAGATAGAGCACTCTTTCTACAAACATGCAGTCCAGCAGTAGAATATATAAAGGCATAAAAAAACATGATCTCCGTATATGGAATCATGTGCTTAATAGTTACTATATGGTATGAAATGGCGATCCGGACGGGACTCGAACCCGCGACCTCCAGCGTGACAGGCTGGCATTCTAACCAACTGAACTACCGGACCGTTTATATTTATTACATAACATACATGTTATGTATAATTAAATTGGTTGCGGGGGCAAGATTTGAACTTGCGACCTTTGGGTTATGAGCCCAACGAGCTGCCAGACTGCTCCACCCCGCGGTATGATAGATATACAATTAGTTGGTGTTTCTTTTTGAAAACATACATTGTTTACTTAGCAGAACTAGTACCTATCGTTCCACTCTATAATATAAGTTGGTATTTTATTGCTCGGCCTGGCGGCGTCCTACTCTTGCAGAGGCAAAGCCTCAACTACCATCGGCGCTGGAGAGCTTAACTGCTGTGTTCGGTATGGGAACAGGTGTGACCTCTCCGCTATAACTACCAGACCGTTGTTCTTTTGTTAATCGTGTACTTTTTTAGCGACATTTCCTATTATAAATGTTTTTCAGGAAAAGTCAAGGGTTTTGATTCATACCTTGAAAACTAAATAAGAATTGTTTTCATCAATGGGCATCATCAGCCAAAAATAGTTAGTTAAGTCCTCGATCTATTAGTATCCGTCAGCTTCACGTGTCACCACGCTTCCACCTCGGACCTATCAACCTCATCGTCTCTGAGGGATCTTACTCACTCGAAGTGATGGGAAGTCTCATCTTGAGGCGGGCTTCATGCTTAGATGCTTTCAGCACTTATCCTTGCCACACGTAGCTACCCAGCTATGCTCCTGGCGGAACAACTGGTACACCAGCGGTGTG
>NZ_JBPYCS010000044.1:0-14385 GCF_051846935.1 Virgibacillus sp. W0430 | reverse complement strand
AGAAGATTGGGAGGAATCATCTTTCTCTAGTTGTTATAGTTTCGGTATTTCTTATCGCTATTTAATTTGAATAACTAATTAAAATGTGAAATTGCATTTTTGTGTCAGTACGAATTCGTTTGCCGTTATTTTATTGTAAAAATTTCATTAAATATGGAGCAGCTTTTGATAGGCACAGGCTTACTATAATATTACTAGATGCTATATGGAGGTACACAAATGGAAGAAACAATTTCTTTAAAAGAGATCTTTGAAGTATTGAAAAAGCGTCTGCTTATGATTATTTTATTTGTGTTTGGTGCTGCGCTTATTGCGGCAGTAGTTAGCTATTTTGTTTTAACGCCAACGTATGAATCGAGTTCACAGTTTATTGTGAACCAGAAACAGCAGGATCCGAACATGCAATTTAATGTCAATGATATACGAACGAATGTTGAACTTATCAATACATATAATGTCATCATTAAAAGTAAAGCAATTTTGGAGGATGTCGCTAGTGAGCTAAACTTGCCCTATGGTGCTGAACAGTTGGAGCACAAACTTCGAGTATCCAGCGAGCAAAATTCTCAAGTCGTGACGGTTACGGTGACGGATCCGAATCAGGAGTTAGCAACGAAAATTGCCAATACGACCGTCCGCATTTTCCAAGAGAAAACGCCAGAAATTATGAACGGAGTCGATAACGTCGGGATTTTATCTGAAGCAGAAGTAGCGATAAACCCGACGCCTGTAGCACCAAAACCAACGTTAAATATTGCAATTGCAATCGTAATTGGTGCAATGGCAGGTGTTGGTTTAGCCTTTCTGCTTGAATATTTGGATAACACGATAACAACGGAAGAAGACATAGAAAAAAAGCTCGGGCTCCCAATTCTCGGTGTTATTTCCAATATAAAGGACGAAGATATGCGAGGCGATCAACTAGCATTCCGTTCGAATAAGATGAAACGAGGTGGACTTGATGGTGCGCAGAAAAAAACAATCTAGAAATAGCAAAATGAGACATTTAATTACAAAGCTAAATCCACGTTCGCCTATATCCGAGCAGTACCGGACGATTCGAACAAACTTGCAATTCGCAGCGGTCGATGACGAACTGCAAGCATTTTTAGTTACTTCCTCAGAGCCTGCCGCAGGAAAATCAATGACCGTGGCAAACTTGGCTGTAACGTATGCCCAGCAAGGTAAAAAGACATTGTTAATTGACGCCGACCTCCGCAAGCCTACCGTCCACTATACGTTTCGGTTAGATAATTTACGCGGGTTAAGTAATATTCTTGTCGGGGAAAGCACGCTGGAGGATGCAATTGTATCTTCCGACGTTGAAAATCTCGATGTCATTTCATGCGGACCGATTCCACCGAATCCATCAGAGCTGCTCGCCTCCAAGAAAATGCAAGCGCTACTCTCGCAGGCAAAAGAGCTTTATGACGTTGTTATTTTTGATACACCACCTGTACTAGCAGTCGCCGACGCGCAAATATTAGCAAATATTGTTGATGGGTCGCTGCTAATCGTACGCAGCAACGTGACCGAATACGAAGCTGCAGAAAAATCAAAAGAAATTCTAGAAGGAGCAAGAGGGAAGCTACTCGGAGTAGTATTAAATGATCGAGATAAAGCAAAATCAAATTATTACTATTATTACGGTCAAAACTAAAACGTGTATTCCGCGCTCGAGAATGAGGCTCCCGCGCTCGCAACCGTGCGTTCCGCGCTCGAGAATGAGGCTCCCGCGCTCGCAAACATGCGTTTCGCGCTCATAAATGTTGTTCCCGCGCTCGTAAACATGCGTTTCGCGCTCGAGAATGAGGCTCCCGCGCTCGCAACCGTGCGTTCCGCGCTCGAGAATGAGGCTCCCGCGCTCGCAAACATGCGTTTCGCGCTCGAGAATGAGGCTCCCGCGCTCGCAACCGTGCGTTTCATGTTCGAGAGTGAGGCTCCTGCGCTCGTAAAAAATGATTCCTGTTATGTATCCGCGGCAATGCACGGTTCACCAGTGAACTTAATAATTGTTGGAGAGAAATATTAATGAGCCCATCAGTTTCGATAGGCTCATTAATATTTTGTAGTGAATAAATTAGAACATAGCGTTTGTTTTTTTGGGGTTAGCATGTGTACTGTAAATTGCAAGTGCTGTAAGCTTTCTGTAGCCGGTACTGCCGGTAAGCAACCGATTGGATTTTAAATCATATATTACCAACCAACTCAGCTTTAAAATTCTTGGTTTATTAATCATCTTTCTTTTAAAGAAGTTATTAACTACCTTTTTGTTTTAAAAAAATATTGTGAGAAGTTCGTATAATATTTTGTTGCATTAACCGATCTGCTGGGATACTAATAACATCATATACAGTTTCCCAATCGTCCTTTAATAAAAAAAATAAGTACTCTTGACTATTTTGCGCTAAAAAGCGGGCCGGAATATCTCCAATTCTTAATTGCTCATCCTTTTTAAACACAATCAACGCTCCAACACCTCTTTCATGCAGTTCAAAAACATACTGTGTAATAAGTAAATATAAATATACTTCCAATTGCTTTTATTTATAAATTAAATTCCACAGCTTGACTTTCTGTGGTATGATTGCCCGCTGATCGATGTCTTTCCAGGCGTTAGTTAACTTCTTTGGCAAAATATATATAAGTTATTTTCCTTTTCTTGAAAAAATTCCCCTCTTTCTTTGTAAAATATATTCGATAACCGTCGTTCGTTGATAACTGCTCGTAGCTTTCAAAAGTGATTTTCTTCTTTTTTTCCAATAGTTGAATGCATTCTTTTATACTTCTTTTCATTATTATTTCATCGGGATAGCTCAAATCAATATTAAAAACCTTTCGATCAATCCCCTCTAAATAAAACGCAAATTTTATCATACGTTAGCTCCCTTCATTCAAAGATGCGATCGTTTTTCTTACTAATAATTTAAATTCATTCACTATACGTTGTAGCAATTAAAGATTTATAATTTAATAGTTTGTAATATATTAGTTTTAAATAGTACAATAGTTCTATGTTTTTGGCAATAATTATGATTATTATGAGGAAATAGCACTATTTCATTATAAAGGAAATCGTAAAAAGTATCCGTTTTTGATATATACATTCTTTGTAGAAGATCATACATGAAAATTAAGTAGTGAATTCTAGCCCACGCTCGTAAATTGTCTCCGCACGCTCGCAAAGTGCACCCGCACGCTCGCAACCGTGTATTCCGCGCTCCTGAATGTGGTTCTCGCGCTCGTAAATGTGCGTTTCGCGCTCATAAAAGTTGTTCCCACGCTCGCAAACGTGTATTCCGTGCTCGCAAATTGCTCCCCCACGCTCGTGTGTGGACGTAAGAAATGTATTGAAACTTTCATAATGTTAGTTATTTATAAAATAGTGCCTTTATAATCTTATACAGTTTGATATACTAGTTACATATAGTGGCATTTATTTACACATTGCCCACTTTATTCGACATGAATTTTAATCTATTATTAAAAAATGTTTTTTCCACTACTAGTTGAATGCAATGCATTTGCATTGCAGTTACATTTATTATGGCAAGACAGCAGTTGAACCGTTGAACCAGTGCTTATCAATTCATCTGTAAATGATTGGTTTTTAGAAAAATAGGACTAATGGCTTACGGTTAGGCTGGATGTTGTATATTTTATAAACATTGAATGGAAAAGGTAAAGGGTGTGGAGTGCATGATTGATATACATTGTCATATTTTGCCTGGTGTAGATGACGGGGCGCGGACTGAACTGGACAGTTTGGCGATGGCGAAAGCTGCGGTAGAGCAGGGGATACATACAGTCGTTGCTACCCCGCATCATAAAAATGGAAGGTATGAAAATGAGCGGTCAAAGGTGCAAAAGCATCTTACGTTTTTGCGTGCCTTGTTAAAAAAGGAAAACATACCGTTAACGGTTTTTGGGGGGCATGAGCTACGGATCAATGGGGATGTTTTTGAGGATATGGATAAAGGAGAAATTTACTCGGTAAATGATTCGAAATACGTTCTTATTGAGTTCCCTTCAAGCACTGTTCCGCATTATGCAAAGCAAATGCTGTTTGATATACAAGTGGCAGGGTTAACGCCAGTTATTGTACATCCTGAGCGGAATAAAGAGTTACTTGACGAGCCGATGAAGCTATACAATTTTGTTCGAAATGGCGCGTTAACGCAGGTGACGGCGGCGAGTGTGCTTGGAAAGTTTGGGAAGCATGCTCAACAGTTTAGTCATCAGCTTATTGAGTCGAACTTAACGCATTTTATTGCATCAGATGCTCATAACACAACTACAAGAGGGTTCTGCTTGCAGGAGGCATATCAAGCAGTGAAAGAAATGTACGGACTGGATACGTACTATATGCTAATGGAAAACAGTCACCTGCTTATAGATAATATGAATGTGAATCGCTTCGAGCCATTGATACCGAAAAGGAAAAAGTTTCTCGGCTTGTTCTAGCGCATAAGTACGAGGCTAAGCTAGTGTCGGTCTATTAGAAAAAGAAGGATAGGATGAGTACGAGGCGCATAACGAATAAAAGCAGCTACGGTTAAACGGCAGCTGTTCGGAGAAATGAGAAGTTGAACGAATTGAAATAATCTATGCTTCAAATGACAGATTACGAGGTACGTGACGGAAAAAATAAGCTGTACATCAAACAACACGTCAAAAAAAGAGCAACAATTGCATAACGAATTGAAATAACCTATGCTTCAAACAACAGGATAGCTTAAAGAGAGACTGCACGCTCGATTTGTAAGATGGGGTATTCCGAATCACGCTCTTATCCGCATAAATAGTCGGACATAGATGGAAATCAAGCCGTTAATAAATAGGAGCCGTATTCTTCAAATATAAGTTTAGATAATTAAAGAGGAGTGTTCGTTATGATCCATGCTTTGTTCGTTCATGAGGAGCGTCTATATTATGAAGGAATTTGCGCAATTGTAGAGAAAACAGACGATATTCGGATGATCGGAATGGTATCAACGACGAAAGCCTTCCGTGAACAGATGGAAGAGCATACGATCGATGTCGTTATCGTGAATCTTCATCTTCAGTCGATAAATGGGATCGAATTGTTAACGCAATTAAAGAATGAATACCCCAAAACAAGCTTTATCCTGTTAACGAACTATTCCGAGCGGATGCACGTTGTAGCAGGTGTGCTTGCAGGAGCTAAAGGCTTTCTATTAACGAATGCGTCAGCGGAGAGTGTCATTGAAGCCATTCGCAATGCAGCGGCAGATGAATTTGTGATTTCTGGGGAAGCGGCGCGTATATTGGCAGAAAAGATTGTGCGGTATCGCTGCAGTCGAAAGGATATATTACAGACGCAACTGGAAAACCGCGGAATTCATCTAACAGACAGAGAGCTAGATGTAGCGAGCCATTTAATAAAGCGGAAGACAAATCGAGAAATTGCCCAAGCGCTTCATTTAACAGAAGGTACAATCAAAAATTATGTAAGTGAATTATATAGCACGTTTAGATTCTACAATCGACATGAGCTAATCGCCTATTTACAGGACTTAAGTACTTATCGTGAACTAGAAACGATAAAAGCCCTATAAAATTTATTTCTTTTATAAAAAAATGGCTCCAATTAACTACAAACTATGACTTTTATTTCCAAAAGTCACTTATTTTATGACCGTGATCATAGTAAGATAGTCTTATCTGATTGTTAAAATTTGTCATAGATTGTAATAGATGTGAAGCTGGGGAATGTCTTTTCTTTATTTCTGACACATCGACACATACAATCAACGAGACACATAGTGATAGGCACAGAAGGGAGGCGTAAAAACATGGCTTATCGAACACGCCTGGCGTTACTCATTATACTCGATTCACTCACCGTCAGTACCGCTATATTCATAGCTTCTTGGGTCGTATACCCGAGTATGGACTTTACTAACCTACATATGCCTGTAATTATCGTCAGCGCCCTCGTACTTTTAGTTTTCCATCATATTTATGCGGTATTGTACAAGCTGTACAATAAAGTATGGGCCTATGCGAGCGTTGGCGAGCTAACCGCCATTGTACAAGCCATCACATTATCAATCATTTCAACTGGAATTATACAATTTTTCATTAATGATTTTGCTATTTATAAACGAGCACTTCTCGTAACGTGGATGCTCCATATTATTTTAATCGGTGGATCGCGCTTCGTATGGCGTATTTACAGAGATCGATACATGAAACAAACTGCGAAGAAAAAACGGACGTTGATCATTGGAGCAGGGGATGCTGGCGCGATGATTGTCCGACAGTTAAACAATAATCACAACCAATCGGAACTTCACCCTATCGGATTTATCGATGATGACTTGGCAAAGCAACGGATGCAGCTCTATAATTTGCCCGTGCTTGGTAAAGTAAAGGATATTCCAAAGATCGTCATAAAAGAGCAAATCGAGCATATCGTCATCGCCATTCCATCCTTGAGAAATGGGGAATTAAATAAAATCGTTGCCGAATGCAACAAAACAAAAGTGAAAGTACAGATGATTCCTAAGATTGAGGACTTAATGACGGGGAAGGTATCTGTCAGTCATCTGAAAAATGTCGAAGTAGAAGACTTACTAGGACGTGAGCCAGTCGAATTAGATATTCAAGCAATTCAAGGCGAAGTGACCGACAAAACGGTTCTCGTGACCGGGGCGGGTGGATCAATAGGATCTGAATTGTGCAGACAGCTTATGCGCTTTACACCGAAAAAACTCGTGCTTCTTGGCCACGGGGAACATAGCATTTATACCATTCATTTGGAATTACACGAAGTATATAAACAGACAGACGTTGAAATCATTCCAATAATTGCCGATGTAAAAGATCGCACGCGTATGCGAGAAATCGTTGCAGCTCACGAACCAGCAATTATATATCATGCAGCAGCACATAAACACGTACCACTAATGGAATACAACCCACATGAAGCGGTAAAAAACAATATTATCGGAACGAAAAATATGGCCGAAGCAGCAGACGAATATGGTGTCGACACGTTCGTCCTTGTTTCTACGGATAAAGCAGTAAACCCTACAAATGTAATGGGAGCAACAAAGCGGATTGCCGAAATGGTTATTCAAACGATGGCAAAACGTAGCAAAACAAACTTTGTCGCCGTCCGCTTTGGCAATGTACTCGGCAGCCGCGGCAGTGTTATTCCTTTATTTAAACAACAAATTGCGCGCGGCGGGCCAGTAACGGTTACCCATCCAGAAATGACCCGCTACTTTATGACGATCCCAGAAGCATCGAGACTTGTCATTCAAGCAGGCACACTCGCCAACGGGGGCGAAATATTTGTCCTCGATATGGGTGAACCCGTAAAAATTGTTGACTTAGCACGAAATCTAATCCAATTATCCGGCTACACAGAAGAAGAAATCGGGATCCAATACGCTGGCATTCGCCCAGGCGAAAAAATGTACGAAGAGCTGCTCGGAGCGAATGAGATCTTACCAGGAGAGGTGTACGAAAAAATCTATGTCGGACGAACGGTTGAAATAGACGCGGACGTTGTGTATCGACTCATCGAACATTTCCATACATACGCACCAGACGATTTAAAAAATGAATTAATGAAAATCGTCTTTATGGAAAAGACACTATTGGCCGTGAAGGGATCTTAAAAGCAACAAAAAAGAGACGCGCTATATAGCTATATATTGGAGGAAAAGAGGAGAAAGCCTTGAAAAAAGTAAAAAAAGCAATTATACCGGCAGCAGGACTCGGTACAAGGTTTTTACCAGCAACAAAAGCAATGCCTAAAGAAATGCTGCCGATCGTGGATAAGCCAACCATTCAATATATCGTTGAAGAAGCTATCGCATCAGGTATCGAGGATATTTTAATTGTAACGGGAAAAGGAAAACGCGCAATCGAGGATCACTTTGATAATAACTTTGCACTTGAAGATAACTTAATAAAAAAAGGAAAACTAGAGCTCCTTGAAAAAGTAAAACAACCTGCCCAAGTAGATATTCATTATATTCGGCAAAAAGACCCGAAAGGACTTGGCCATGCGGTTTGGTGCGCACGTAAGTTTATCGGAAACGAACCATTCGCTGTCTTATTAGGCGACGACATCGTCCAAGCCGAAACACCAGGACTGAAACAGCTTATCGAGCAATACGAAGAAACCCAATACTCCGTAGTCGGTGTACAAACCGTAGCAGAAAATGAAACAGATCGGTACGGCATTGTAGACCCGTACTCACAGGAAGGACGACGCTATCAAGTAAAGAACTTTGTAGAAAAACCAACACTTGGGACCGCACCGTCCAACCTAGCAATTATGGGCAGGTACGTATTAACACCGGAAATCTTCACCTTTTTGGACAAACACGAAATCGGAGCCGGCGGCGAAATCCAGCTCACCGATGCAATCCAGAAATTGAATGCCGTTCAGAAGGTATTCGCATATGACTTCGAAGGCACGCGCTATGATGTCGGAGAAAAAATGGGTTTTCTAAAAACAACGATTGAAATCGCCTTGCAAAATGAAGAAGTAAAAGATGATCTGTACGCGTACCTTACTGAGCTCGTAACCAAGCAAACGCTAAAAAATGAACGGTAAACAATTATAGAATTAGTAGCGGTAGGGAAAGACGAGCCAATCCAATCCCTACCCATCATTGCTCTTTGATCAATCATTATGTTTCGGTGATGTCTCCTTACCATTATGAATGGAGGCACTCGACCATGCTGTGGGTTGCAAAAACACCTTAGACACACACGTTGTCATTAGCATGGTGTGAGGTAGGGTTAGATGCCCTGTATTTTTAATGATTTTATTGCAAAGGTAACCGGAAGCGGAAATATTTACGTTCCGACACGAGCTGGAGATTAATATATAAATAGGAAGAAACTCGGTTAGAGCTTTTAAATGAATGGGTATTTATTTCTTATTTGGCTGGTAAACTTGATTGCCATATGAGGCATATTAGATGAACACTCTTTGGTAGGTTAGTAGTTGATTGGAAAAGGGAAGATAGTAGATTCCAATTAAGTGCTAGCAAACTAAAAAAGCAAATTAAAAATATTATAAGTTGCAGAAATTGAGATGAAAATAAGTGAGGTCAAATTATATGTCGTATTTAGTAGTAGTTGCACATCCAGATGATGAAGTTTTAGGAGCAGGCGCTACAATGTATAAGCTTGCTGAAGAAGGACATTCAGTTAATGTTTGTATTTTATCAGGAGAAGTGAATGCTAGGAATTTCCGTCCTTCTATTGAAGAACTTAATGAAGATGTTAATAATTCTATGAATATATTAGGTGTTGATAGAGTTATCACGGGTAACTTTCCAAATATAGAGTTTAACAATGCAGAACATTTAAAACTTGTTCAGTTTATAGAAGGAGCAATACTGGAAACTAATGCTGATGTTGTATTTACTCACCATCCAGCTGACTTAAATAATGATCATCTGCATACTTCTATGGCTTGCCAAGCAGCAGTTAGGCTATTCCAAAGAAGGAATGATGTGACCCCTCTTAAAGAACTACTATTCATGGAAGTGCCATCTTCTACTGAATGGGGATTAAATAAAGCGATGAACCAGTTTTCACCAAATACATTTATTGAGGTTGGAGAAGAAAGCGTAGATAAAAAAATTGAAGCTCTAGCACAATATCGTGATGTAATGAGAGATTACCCTCATCCTAGAAGTAATGAAGCAATCAAAGGATTAGCAGCTTACCGTGGTGGACAAGCCGGAATGGTTTATGCTGAGTCCTTCGAAAGTGTATTTAGACGTGGATTCTAACTAAAGAGAGGATGAGATGGGTTGATGAAAAAAATAGCTTTTGCTACTTGTGTACACTTGGGTCTGAGTTGTATTGAAGAAATATACCGCATTGGTGGGAGTCTTGATTTACTCATCACTCTTAAAGATGAAAAAGCGAAGGATAAGTCTGGAAGAATTTATTTAGACGAGATTGCAAATGAACACGACATCCCTCTTTTGAAAATTGATAACATCAACGACCAAGAGGTTCTTTCATCTTTAAAGGAATACCAGATTGATTGGTTGTTTATTATTGGTTGGTCCCAAATTGCTAAGAAAGATGTACTGGAAGCCCCCACACTTGGTTGCATAGGTATGCACCCTACTTTATTGCCAATTGGTAGAGGAAGAGCCGCAATTCCATGGGCAATTATTAAAGGGTTAAAAGAAACGGGTGTAACTATGTTTAAGTTGGATGAAGGTGTTGACACGGGTGATATTATTGGTCAAGGGGTTATTAAATTAGATCAAAACACTACTGCAACTGAACTTTATAAAAAAGTGGATGATATGCACATTGCTCTTATTGCAAAGTATTGGCATGATATTGTTAGCAATAATGTTATTCTAACAAAGCAAAGTAGTGCAGATGCTACTGAATGGCCAGGGAGAAAGCCAGAAGATGGTGAGATATTAAGTAGCATGACTATGGATGAAACCGATAAATTGGTCAGAGCTGTTACGCATCCCTATCCAGGAGCTTATTATAAGGAAAAAGAGAGAACGATAAGAATATGGTCTGCTAAAACAGATGAAAACGATGGTGAAATAAAACTTAGTGATGGGTATTTAATTCCTATTGATTATGAAATTGAGGGTAATTATGGACGATAAGAAAATTCAAAAATTAATTAAACGTGTAGTTGATGTTGTTGTTTCGCTAGTAGTTCTTATTCCTCTTCTTCCAATATGGGTATTAATTGCAATTTTAATTAAAGTAACTTCTCTTGGACCGGTGTTTTTCTTACAAGAACGACCTGGTTTAAATAAACAAATCTTTAAGGTTTATAAATTTCGTACAATGAAACTGGGATCTGACAAAATGGTCAAGGGTCTAGAAGTAATGAAAGACGATAACCGTATTACAACTATTGGGAAATTTCTTAGAAGAAGTAAAATAGATGAAATTCCACAAGTGCTAAATGTATTAAAGGGCGAAATGAGTCTAGTTGGGCCAAGACCTGAAAGGATTACATCCCTAGCAGATTATGATGAAGAAATTTCTAAAAGGCTTAACATGAATCCTGGTATGACTGGGTTAGCGCAAGTGAGTGGAAATATCTATCTTTCTTTAGAAGAAAGATACAAGTATGATGTTTATTATGTGGAGCATTATAGCTTGTTACTTGATCTAAAGATAATTATTAGGACTGTTGGTGTTGTGTTGTTTGGTGAAGGTAGATATGTCGACAAGTGTTTGGTTAAAATTAATTTAGGGTCAGCAGAGGTAGCCACAACTAAAGAGGAGACTATATCAGAATGAAAAGGATACTTATAACAGGATCTAATAGTTATATAGGTACTTCATTTAAAAAATGGGTTTCACAATATCCTGATGAGTATTCTGTTGATTTTATTAGCGTAAGAAATGACTATTGGAAAAGGAAGTCATTCTCAAAATATGACGTCATTTTTCACACAGCTGCAATTGTCCATGTTAAAGAAAAGGATACGGATAAGTATTTTAAAATAAATAGAGATTTAACAGTCGAATTAGCTGAAAAAGCAAAAAGAGAAGGTGTAAAGCAATTCATATTTTTAAGTACTATGGGAGTTTATGGTACGGACATAGGATATATTACTA
This sequence comes from Virgibacillus sp. W0430, assembly GCF_051846935.1. Lineage (NCBI taxonomy): Bacteria > Bacillati > Bacillota > Bacilli > Caryophanales > Bacillaceae > Virgibacillus > Virgibacillus sp. W0430. Next base: position 2,769 of record NZ_JBPYCS010000044.1, on the reverse strand, counting down.
AAGATACGCAGCCGATTCCAAAGACCCCGTATGCTCGATCAAAATATGAAGCTGAACAGTTTTTATTAGGTATTAATTCTAAAGATTTTAATGTATCCATTCTTCGACCACCAATTGTATATGGGAAGGACTGTCCTGGTAATTATACTAGGTTAGCAAATATGGCAATAAAGCTACCTTTTTTCCCTAATATAGAGAATGAACGTAGCATGATATATATTGATAATTTATCTGAATTTATAAGAATATTAATTGATAATAGCCAAGGTGGCATATATTTCCCCCAAAATAAGGATTACGTGAATACTACTAATTTAGTGATGCTTATTGCAAAGGCTCATGGAAGAGAAGTTAGAACCTTAAAAGGTTTAAACTGGATGATATTAATTGGGCTTAGATTATCAAAAACATTAAGGAAAGTATTTGGATCGTACGTTTATGATAAAGAAATGTCAATTATTTCTATATATGAAAAAAGCTTTGATTATGAGACGATATCATTTGAAGAAAATGTTAGGAAGACAGAGGCGTCTTCTTTTAAGGGTGATTATTTTTATGGAAAGATATAGTATAAATGAATTGGAAGATTTAGTAAGTGTAATAATGCCAGCTTATAATAGTGAGAGGTTTATTAAGAATGCTATTATTTCAGTGTTAGATCAAACATATTCAAATATAGAGTTGATAGTAATTGATGATGGATCAAAAGATAACACAGCAGAAATAATACAGCAAATGAGCAAGCAAGACCCACGTATCCAATTTATAAAGAATGAAGTGAACTTAGGTGTTTCAGAAAGTAGGAATAAAGGTATCCATGTGGCCTCTGGTGACTGGATTGCTTTTTTAGATAGTGATGATATATGGGAGAAATCTAAGATTGAGAGACAAATGAAATACGCAGATGAAGCTTCTGCGGAATTCCTATTTACAGGAAGCTCATATATAAGTGAAAGTGATATTCCATATCGAGGTATATTTGAAATTCCAAATCAAGTATCTTATAAGGAACTACTAAGCCAAAATGTAATTACCTGCTCATCGGTTTTGTTAAAAAAGCATTTTTTTGACCAAATCAAGATGGAGAAAGACGAAATGCATGAGGATTATGCTGTCTGGCTTAGAGTTCTTAAAACAGGAGTGGTAGCACATGGAATAAATGAACCACTTTTAATATATAGAATTTCACGTAATTCTAAATCAGGTAATAAGTTAAAGACAATTAAAATGACATATAAAGTCTATCGGTTTCTTGGAATTGATCCATTTAGAGCCACATACTACATGACAAGTCATGTATTGAAATCTATTTGGAAGTACCAAAATATTAAAAAAGAAGGAGACTTAATATGAAGGTAGAAGTTCTTGTATCTACAATGTATCAAAAAGATTTATCAATTATAAACAAGATGAATATCAAAACTGATGCACTGATAATAAATCAATGTGATGTAGAAGAACAGCAGAGCATAAAAATTGATAGAAATGAAATTAGATTACTTTCTTATAATGAAAGAGGTCTCACAAAAAGTAGAAATAAAGCAATTAATAATTCTATTGGTGATGTATGCCTAATAGCGGATGATGATTTAGTATATCATGAAAGTTATGAAAAAACCATTTTGGATGCATATGCAAAGTATCCGAATGCAAGTATTATAGCATTCGATATACCAAGCACAAATGATAACAGGCCTACATCATCGCTTAAAGAAGGGGGGGTGAATTTTCTTCATACATTAAAGATTTCCTCATTTCAGATTACTTTTAAACGGAAAGATATATTAGAAAAAAGTATAAGATTTAATGAGTTGTTTGGTGCTGGTTCTAAGTATACTTGTGGTGAAGAACATATATTTTTGTCTGAAGCACTAAAAAAAGGACTGGAAATTAGATATGTAAAAGAAGAAATAGCTGTTGTAAATCATAATGAATCAACTTGGTATAACGGCTTTGATAAAAAGTTATTTAAAACTAAAGGGGCAATGTTCTATGAAATGAGACCTTTCTTGGCCCATCTGTTAATTTCTCAATTTGCAATAAGAAAATGGAAGATGTATAAAAGCGACATGAGTTTTATTAAGGCGTATACATGCATGATTAATGGATTACAAGAATATAAACGATATAATAAGTAGAGAGATGGTGCATTTGTGAAAGTTATTTCTAGTTTAAAGTCAAATGAATTAATTTTTGTTCTCTACTTGTCGATTTTTGCGCTAGCAAAACCTCTGTTGCAAGCATACCAACAATTTTCAACAATAATATTATTTTTAATAACAGTTGTGATAATAATTTTCAGTCTTTTCCTCAATATAACTAATATTAAAGGAAAACAATTAATCGCATTTTGGATTATTACTTTTTTTCTTAGTTTATTCATAATCGATCTATTATTCAGAAGTAATGATTATACTATCCAACTTTTATATGAATTCTTTATATATGCCGCCATACCTTTATTTCTTTTCTCATTTGTAGAAAATTATAAAATGTTATTAAAGCTTTATTCCTATTTTTCATGTGTAATCTTTTTTATGTATATACTTGATCCAATAAACGAATATGCTTTAAGCGAAACTTATATGAACTTTAGTTTTTTAAGTATGCTACCAGCTTATTATGGCTTATATATTGGTAGACGTGTGTTTAAAATGAAATGGATGTTTCCTCTAGAGATGTGTTCCTTGATATCATTGGCTATATTTGGAAATAAAGGTGCATTATTAGCAGCTGTTTTCTTTTTAGTTTTAATGGACTTATTTTTAG
>NZ_JBPYCS010000043.1:0-15977 GCF_051846935.1 Virgibacillus sp. W0430 | reverse complement strand
ATACCTCCTTGCTATTTTTCTCTTATAGAAGGATATTTTTTACATTCCAACATGAAAAAATATATGTAAAATTATTTTAACATCATTTTATTACTGTATTAATTATGATACCATGTTCCTTACATTTTTGGCTAAAAAATCACAAAAAAAATGTTTTTTTGACAAACAAATGGAAAATAAAAGTGATTATTGTATATTACTTGTTCGTTCCGGTTATGTAATCAAGCCAGCGATAGATTGTATTCACATATTTATTTGCAAACTGCTCGTGGGAATATATGCCGATCACTTTGTTTTTCCAATCATGCTGTAATACATATGGCGTAATCAGCATCCCTTTCAATTGCATTAATAAAAATTGTTCATCGTCCCTTTCGCCGGATAGTTGTAAAACAGATTTAAAAGCTTTATATATGTAATAATGTTCTTTTGCCAAGTAAGTCACTGTCATTTCACGGACAAAAATCGTATCAAGCATTAATTCCCGCTGCACAAAACATGTAAATTGGTGATTAGATTGTTTATACTGTATGATGGTGTCGATAAGCTTTTTAAGTGTATTTAAAGGAGATAAAGATGCTGTTTGGTTCATCGTCGCTTCAATTTCTCTCAAATAGTTTTCATAGTAGTGGGTGACAGCGTACTCAAGCAAACCTTGCTTGCTTTTAAAATAATAACTAATTAATGATACATTTACCGCTGCCTTCTCAGCTATATCCCGCACGGACGTTCCATTAAAACCATTTTGAAAAAACAACAACGTAGCAGCATCAATTACTTTTTGTTTTGTTGAATTTACTTTCATTTTAGCTTCACCCCTTTATAATTGAGATACGACAAAAAAACAATAATTCCTGCATGTATTGATCGACATACTTTTTATATTATAAATTTAGAAAGGAAAATGAAACATGTTTCAAAAAACAGCTTACTCTGGTAATACAGCGAAAGACTATGAGCTTTTATTAAAGCAACTGGAAGGCCTAAACGAGGGTGAAACAGACTCTATTGCTATTCTAGCTAATGCATCGGCATTGCTGAATCAATTTTTAGATTCAATAAACTGGGTAGGATTTTATTTGTGGAAAGAAAACGAATTAGTGCTCGGTCCGTTTCAAGGGTTACCTGCTTGTGTGCGTATTGGTTACGGAAAAGGCGTATGCGGCACAGCTGTTAAAGAACGTGCTACACAAAGAATCGATGATGTACATTTATTCCCTGGACACATCGTTTGCGATGGCGCAAGTAAATCAGAGATCGTAATTCCTATTATTATTCAAGATAACATTTATGGTGTTCTAGATATTGATAGTCCAGTTAAATCACGTTTTAATGACACAGACCAAATTTATCTTGAGAAATTTGTACACATATTAGGAGCAGCTCTAAGTGACTGATGGACAAATAGGAAAGCCTGATCGTTTTTACACAAATGGCTTTCCTATGAAATATTAAGAACTCTCACGCATCGTCCCTTCGTCTGACACGACGCGGTTTTTCCCAGTTCCTTTTGCCTCATACAATGATTTGTCTGCTCGTACAAATAGATCACGGACAGAATCTTTACGTTCTTTCTTCCAAGTCGATATACCGCATGATAAGGTCACAGGGGGATCCGACGTACGCTCTACTTTTTTTCGTATACGCTCTGCCAAATTAACACCATCCTCAACCGTCGCCTCAGGTATATATATAGCAAATTCCTCCCCACCCCAGCGTGCTGCGGTATCGCCCTTTCGGGTACACTTTTTAATTACTGCAGCAATTTGTTTAAGTACTTTATCTCCTGTGTAATGGCCAAACACATCGTTTATTTGCTTAAAATTATCGATATCAAATAATACTAATGTGCCTTGATGATCTCTAGTCATATGACGGTTTAATTTATCGTCTAAATAATTTCTTGAGTATAGGTTCGTCAAATAGTCTGTAATCACTGCTTTTTCAAGCTTGTCTTTTAGCACCGAATTTGATATTGCTAGCGTAGCGTGTTGGACAAGAGATTCCATTAATTTAAATTTCTCAAATGAAAAAAAGTAAGGAGCTTCATGTAGAATTGTAATTACACCATAAATGTTTTCAGAAATTCTCATTGGTATTGCCATAACTGAACGGTACGCTGTACGTTTGATTTCTTGAGTGAAATCGCCTATAAAAATCGATTTGGTGCCTTTATTTATCCGTTCAAAAATGAGTGTTGCAAAATCTTGACCTTCCGTCGTCCAAAAATAAGATGTACTACCAGTTAAAATTTCAAATGGATACGTGTTATTTTTATCGTTCTTATTATAGAAAAATCCTATTTGGGTTGCTTTGCAGTCTTTGACTATCTGATTTTTTATTACATCTACAATCTCATTTAGTTCTAAATTTGAATTTAGTTTATGTGCGGTATCGTTAATAAGCTGCAAGTCCGAAACGAGCTGTGTTGAGCTTTGATATAGTGTTACCCGTTCAATTGCGTTACCAGCGATATTTGCAAATCTCGTTAAAAATTCGACTTCTTCCTCTGGCAAATTCGCGAGGTAAGGTACAGTCATTTGTATAACTCCATAAACCCCTTGACACCCATTTAAAGGAGCATATAAATACGTCTTTTCTTTAGCTTTATCTGTTCTTTGCTTAAATTCACCTGTAATAAACGCATGTGTACTATACGAACTGCTCGTTTCATCACTATATTCCATCATCTTAGTAGGTACCGTTTCACATTGCTCATATTCTTGTGACAGTAAAAAACAATACGAAAAAGCAGGATAAAGCTTTTGAATTTCCTTACCAATTACATTTAGGATTGTTGCTACAGGTACAGTCGAATGAAAACGTGATGTTAATTCAAACAAATAAGTACTTCTTCTTTCAGCTAATTCTTTTTGATAATAGAATTCAACAATTCCTAAAAACTGCTTTAGCTCTTCTCGTACAGTAAGTAGTATTTTTTTATCCAATCCGTCGGTAGGTTGCTTTATAAAGAAAAGAAAGTAACGATCCTTATCCGAATCTATTTTAATCACGTACGCCTGAGTTTCCTGTGAAGTAGTTGTATAAACGTCCGTCTCATCTAAGACGGGGGGTGTATTTCGCTCTGCTTTATTCTTTTCTAACGAAGGAAATGTACGCTTAATAAATTTTTCTGCGTTTGGATCATGGCTAATCAATTTATTAACATCCCAATTGTTGTTTATATGTATTGCGGAATAATTGACACATAGCACGGTGTCTAGCCGCTCTGTTAACAGCCGTATAATTTGCTCATATGAAGTATGGGGTATTTGATATGTTAGTTCAAAAAAACTATTTCTTAAATCTTTAATGAACTCATTTGCCGTATTTTCCATCCATCCACACCTACCTTTTGTATACTGCTCTGAATTGTTCGACAGCTTCTTTCTAGTTCCATTATATAACAACTAGTCATTTTTTCCTATATTAAAACAATTGTTACGTGATTATTTCATGTATTTAGACCCGTTTTATAGGATCGCTTTTGGGAAGCCACAAATTTCATGCTTTTCCCCATGGAAGCCTCGTGTGTATCCAAAAGGATTGTTAGAGCATAAAGAATGAATTCAAACACCGCTTTTATCCTTAAAGTAGGATTCACAACGTGGTGACACAATCTCTATGAAGGTATGAGTAAAATGTTTGTGGGGGAACAGATGCACGAATCTAACTAGATAATATGTGATTAATTTTACTTCGAACGATATACACAAGAATAACACCGTTGATTTTCACTGTAGGTGGATGCTTTCCGCGGGCACGGAAAGCGTAGTGTATATCTACTGCGGTCGGTAGGAATCAATACTAAAATTAACGAATACAAAGAGAGGTTTTTTAACTTCTTAAAATAACACCCACAAATACGTGACTCAATCTCTATGAAGAGATTAATTGACTTCTCTTCTAAATAATTATATACTGTACGTTGTGTAAAATAAAAAGGTAGCCTTTGTGAACCGCGCTTGAACTCATTTTGTTCCTCACGTATGAGGTGTATCGTGTAACTCTCTGCTGCTGGAGCGATGGTACATGAAAACAAAATGAACAACGTTAGGAACACGGTCATTTATTTTATGCTAAATTAAATATAGAGGAGGAAATGTCCTATGTCACGTTTTACTGGCTCACTTTGGAAAAAGTCACGTCGTCTCGGCATTTCATTAACAGGTACAGGTAAAGAATTAGATAAGCGTCCTTACGCTCCTGGTCAACACGGTGCAAACCAACGCAGAAAGGTTTCTGAGTACGGATTGCAGCAACAAGAAAAGCAAAAGTTGCGTTTTATGTACGGCTTAAACGAGCGTCAATATCGCAATCTTTTTGATGAAGCAGGTAAAATGAAAGGTATTCATGGTGAGAATTTCATGATTTTACTTGAATCTCGTCTTGACAATCTCGTTTATCGTCTTGGTCTAGCTCGTACACGTAGACAAGCTCGTCAGCTCGTTAACCACGGTCATATTACTGTAGACGGCAAACGCGTTGATATCCCATCATACCGCGTAAAGCCGAATCAAGTAATCGGACTTCGTGAAAAAGCGAAAAATCTTGATATCATTAAAGAAGCAATCGAAGTTAACAATTTTGTTCCTGACTACTTAACATTCGACGCGGACAAATTAGAAGGTGTTTACACACGTTTACCAGAACGTGCAGAGCTTCCAGCTGAAATTAACGAAGCACTTATTGTTGAGTTCTACTCTCGTTAAGTTTTAACAGTACAAAAACACAAAGAGCCTTTAATTCTTGTATCATTTAGAATTAAAGGCTCTTTTCTTGCCTGTCCATCATGAGCGAACCCACACTTTAATTTCAATAAAAACGGACTTTCTTTTGGATAAGTCACGTGTATCTAAGATGAAGCGCACGTCAATTATTTTTTAAGAGTACTCGATGATAAATCGATATTCCATAAACACTATTTTGTTGATCAACAAGAAATTCACCTGGTTCAATTGCATCATTAATATAGGCAAGAAAAACATTTTTTCTAATAAACGTAATCGGATATGCTTTTTCTTTGTAAAAGAAAGATACCTTATTACCTTCAATTACTTTTAGTGTGACAACCATCCCTTCGCTTGAACAATATTTCCCTTCATATAAAGCTAATTCCCCACTTGTTACATTAAATTCAGTAGTAGAGAAGTGTTCTTCATTTATTTCTCTGCCAAAATACGAATTTAAAGCGTATGCCATCAGACGGTTTGCTGGAAATCCTGATAAGTTGGATAATATGATTGCAGCTACCTTTTTTTCAGGAATTATCGCAAGGTTAGAAGATATAGATTGCAAGCTACCACCATGTTGAACGAGTTTTTGGCCAAAATAATTTGGTGTAATTTCGAGCCCATACCCATAAAATTTTACTGGATCCATTTTGATATGGGGGATTACCATTTGTTTTACGCTTTCTTTTGTCAGAATCTGCTTTCCGTTTACAACTCCTTCATTTATGAAAAGTGATGTGTAAGACATCATATCATTTGCTGTTGATTTTAAAAATCCTGTTGCACGCATAGCAGGTGCATCCCACCAATGTTGAGCCACGTACACTTCCTCATTATACTCTTCATAGCAAGTAGTCATATTGGGGTATGTTTTGTCTTCTTGAACGGTAAAAAAAGTATGAGTCATTCCACAGGGGTGTATAATATTTTTCAAAACGAACTGTTCGTATGACATTCCACTAACATTTTCAATAATTGCTCCTAATAATCCATAGCCATCATTTGAATAACTAAACAATTCTCCAGGTCTATCTAACAGCTCAATGTCTGTCGTTGCTAAACTATCCATTAATTGTTTATACGTCATTAATCGTTCTTCTTTTTTAGGTAACTCCAAATAGTCCGCAAGTGGGGCGTTATTACGTTTTCTTACCATTGCGTAATCTAATGAAGGTAATGGAGGGAGTCCAGAAGAGTGGGTCATTAAATGGTACACAGTAATTTTGTTTCTGTTTTGTTCATTTTTCAAATTAAAATGTGGTATATAATGAGTAATAGGCTCATTTATATCTATCTTACCTTGTTCTACAAGCTGCATAATTGCAACACAAGTAAATGATTTCGTTAATGAAGCCAAACCAAATACTGTATCACCATCAATTTTTTCTTGATATTCAACATTTTTATAGCCAAAGGTCTTTTTATATACGATCTTTCCATCATAAGAGATCGCCATGATACAGCCTGGAACATGGTACTTCGTTAATAGCTGTTTTGCTTCATCTTCAAATTTCCGCATTATCTATTCCCCTCTCTTATGAATGCGTTTCTGGACGATGATCTAAGAAGTTTTGATAAGCAAAGCCTCTTACATGTGTTTCACTAAATCTTTTCAGTAATTCATTTATAAGGTGTTGATATTTTGAGGAATTTTCTAATCCATGTATAAAGTGATCTATTCCATCAAAGTCCGAACCAAAGCCAATATTCTTCACACCACCTAAAGAGCATAAATAATCAATATGGTCAATTAGATCGGAAACACTTGCTTTTTCACTATTTTGTCTTATAAATGGAGGATTAAACACAACATGAATTAAGCCATCTCGTGCAACCATTTCTTTTATTTGATCGTCATATAAATTTCGAGGATGGTCGCATAGTTTCCTTACATTTGAATGGGTTGCAATAGGATAATCGGCAAGCTCCATGACTTCCCAGAAACCTTTTATTGAAAGGTGAGAAACATCAGTGAACACGTTGTGCGCATTGTTTAGCTTCACCATTTCTTTTCCTAATAGGGTTAAACCACCCCCACGTGGTTCACCAACTCCATCGGCACACAAATTCGCATTATTCCATGTTAAACCAATAGAAAGTACTCCTTCTTTATATAGATGTCTTAATTTAGATAAATCATTGCCAAATGCATCTGCACCCTCTAACGTTAATACTGCCCCTATCTGTCCAGCCTGTAATTCATCTATTTCATGCCACTTTTTTATTTGCCTTATTTGTGGATTTTTTCTAACAACTTCTGTATGAAAAAGTTCTATTTGTTCTAAAGCGAATTGCCAAATCTCATCTGAGGAAATAGTAGGATATATAAAAATAGCGTAAAATTGTACAAAAACATTCCCTTGCTTTAATCGATTAAAATTTGTATCCAGTAAGGATGATTGGGTATAATCAAGCTCCCCTTTTTCCTTTTGACGTTTAGCTTCTTGTAATTTATACAACGCATCACAATGGGCATCAATTATTTTCAATGCTCTCCTCCTCATTTGAACGTGAACTACACGTTTTACACCTTCGTACTGCATGCATCAATAAAAGCTTGATAAATTTTGCTAGATGTTTTATCACCGTTTTCAATCATATTTTCAGGATGCCACTGGACTCCAAGAATAAATTGATCTTCCGTACTTTCAATCGCTTCAATAACTCCATCACTTGCAACGCCACTAATAATTAATGTATCTCCTAACTGTCTTACGGATTGATGATGACGACTATTCACTTTTATCGTATTTGACCTTGTAATTTCCCATAAAATGCTTTTTTCAGTAATATGTACATTGTGAGAAGGAAATTGATAAAGTGCCTTTTGCTGATGTTGAATAAGCGGTTTATTAATTTGTGTATACATGTCTTGATATACACTGCCACCTAATGCAACATTAATGATTTGACACCCTTTACACACACCAAATACAGGCTTTTTCTTCTCTAATATTTCTGTTACTATTTTTAATTCAAATCGATCACGTTCTTGATTAACAGTACCTAGATGTGGATGGGGCTCTTCGCCAAAATGAAATGGATCAATATCATTTCCTCCTGTTAAATACAGTCCGTCAATCATAGCTACCATTTTGTCTATAGACGTTTTACATTGAGTATACGGGAGTAAGACGGGAATTCCCCCCGCAGCACTAAGTGCCTTTATATTATCTTCATTAATAAAATACGTTCCTTCCTTTTCATCGACAGAAGGAACGACACCAACTATTGGTTGCATCATAAACCTCCACATGTTTTGATCTTAAGCTTATTAGCATTAGTATATGTAGTAAAACAAGTTAGCTATGAATATTAAAATTAAGGATTAAATTAAGATCGTAAATAATTTAATTCCTACGCTCATGAAAATGTCGTATTTATAGCAAGTTCTGTCATAACAACCATTGCCTTATACGCCTCAATCATATCTTTTGCTTTAAAACGAACAATTGTTGTTCCCGGTTCAATAACTGTTCCTGGCATTAAATTCGCCCATTCCGCTTGCCCGTAGTTATTAAATTCAATTTTTAATATCGGCTCTTTAGGCGGAGCTAGTGGCTTTATATTATGTTTATTTTCTATTGCCTCGATCACTTTCCTCGCGATTAACGCATGCGCTTTTTTAGGTGTTAGACTTTTTACACAAGAACGCGAAATGGTTTGCTTCACTGTTGCCGTTGTTATATTTGGTATTAAAGCTTCTGCTTCCCTAGCTGCTTGGTCATCTCCTGTTACTAGCAATAAAGGGATCCCATAATAGCCTAAGACATACGCATTTATACCCATTTCACCTATCGGATGGTCATTAATATAAAAATTCCGTACGGCATGGATCATAGAGTGTGACATTACGCCAAATTGGCCAGCTCGCGCATGATATCCAATAAACATTGCACCAGAATACGTATCATCTATCCCTTGCACCATCGATAATGGTTTAACATTTCCAGTAATTAATTGAGCACCTTCATGGATGTGATCTACTAAAATATTATTCATCTTTGAATGGCTATCATTAACTACTATTTCTGTACAACCGTTTTCAAGTGCTGTTGCTATAACTGTATTGACTTCATCTGTCATGATCTTTCTAGCTCGGTCATAATTATGCAAGGAATAATCGACGAAGGTCATATCAGGTATGCCCGTGACCCCTTCCATATCTACAGATGTATATAGCTTCATAGAATACTTCCTTTCTTTAGCAAGGCCCCTTTATCCTTTTACTGCCCCTTCTGTCATTCCTTTCACAATATGACGCTGAAATAATGCATAAATAATTATGATTGGAATTACCGCGATAGATAGTCCTGCAAATAATGCTCCCCATGCGCTATTGTATTCCGCATTTTGGTTCAATAAATCCATGGCTACTCCCAATGTATTCCTTTTTTCACTTTGTAACAAAATTAATGCCATAAAATATTCATTCCAAAACGCAATCGCATTTAATATAGATGCTGTTATAATTCCAGATTTTACTAATGGAGTTACTACTTTTAATAAAATGCCATAAGGACTCATCCCGTCAATTGCAGCAGCTTCTTCTAATTCCTTTGGTACATTTCCCATAAAACTAGTAAGAATAAATATAGTGAATGGTACGTGGGAAATTGCATAAACAACAGATAATGCTAATAAATTATCTAGCATATTTAATTTCATTAGTAAAAAGAACAAAGGGATCCAGCCAAGAACTGCCGGTATCATCATTGACGCTAAATATACATTAAAAAGCAATTCACTACCCTTGAATCGTATTCGTTCTAGTGCATAGGAGGTAGGTATAGCAAAAACGAGGCATAATGCAGTACCTAACAAAGTAACAATAGCACTGTTTATAAAACTCGAACCTATATTGTATTCGGTCCAAGCAAGAATGAAGTTATCTATACTAAAAGATTCTGGTAGCGTCCATGGTGAAGCATAGATTTCTGCATTTGATTTAAAAGAACCTAAAAACATCCAAATAATTGGATAGATAACAATAATGGACCACAAAACAAGTGGCAAACGAATACCTAGCTTGCCTACTAATCTACTTATTTTCAAAATGGATTCCCTCCTTAATATTCAACTTTTTCCCTTTTTAGTAAAAATTGAAGTAAAATTACTGTAATTAAAGAAACGATTAAAATTAATACGCCAATCGTTGCTCCATATCCAAATCTAAAGTCTGAAAATGCTTTTGAGTATAGGTACGAGCCCATTACCTCGGTTGCATCGCTCGGACCACCTCTAGTCATTATTTGAACAAGTACGAAAGAACCATTTAATGAAGTAATTACAATATAAATAATGGAGGTTTTGATTTGCGGCCAAATTAATGGAACGGTTACTCTCCAGAATTGCTGCCAGCTGTTCGCTCCATCAATGTCTGCTGCTTCATAATAACTTGTTGGTATATTCATAATCCCACCCATAAGTAAAAGCATAAACAGACCAATTCCCGCCCATACAGATGGAAGAACAAGACTTGGCAAAGCCCATTCCAAACTTCCCAACCATGGTCTCGTCCAACTTTCTAAGCCAATCAATGTTAACCCAGAGTTTATGATTCCAATTTCGGGATTAAAAACAAATTGCCAAAGAATACCTATAATTACAACTGACATTATATTTGGAAAAAAGAAAACTAAACGGTAAAAAGGGGACTCTTTTATTTTTAATTGCGTAAGCGCAACTGCAAAGAAAATTGCTAAAATCATTATACCTACTACTTTTGTTAAAACTAAAAAGTAATCATGCCAAATAGCCTTAGGGATCATTGGATCACTTATTAGTTCCTTATAATTGTCAAATCCTACAAATTCTTTAACTGCACTTGCACCAGACCAATTGAAAAACGATAAATATAAACCATTAATCATTGGATAAACTGTAAATACAATAAAAAATATAAAAGTAGGAACTAAACAAAATGCGAGAAAGAAATATCTTTGTTTCTTGGACTGTACCATAACATCACTCTTTCAAATTATTCATTAAAAATATTTAGGAGCAATTGAAAAGAAGGCGTTAAGTAGTTGGAGTGTGTAAAAAACATTTACACACTCCAACGTTAATTTACTTTTGTGCTTTTTCTGCAACTTCAACTACTTTTTCAATATATTCCTCTGCATCAATTTTACCTAATAAGAGAGGAACAATTTGCTTCTTCACTTCGTCTGATATTTTAATTGAAGTATCTAAGTCATCCCCTTCTGGCGTGTTTCTTTCATGTACTTCTACTTTATCCGGATTATTAATCGTATCATTTACACTTTTCAAGAAGGCAGGTACATTTTCATTTACTGATAGATCTACATCTTTTATATTCATAATTGCTCCAGTATATTCTGCAAACTTTTGTCCATACTTTTCAGTGAAAATAAATTCAAAAAATGCTTTTGCAGCCTCAGGGTTTTTTGCTTCTTTTGCAATTGCTACAGGACGTAAATCTGGAACAAGGCTCATAGGTTTCCCTGGATCATTCATTGGTGTTGGTATGAATCCATACTCAAAATCGTCTGGTGTGTCATTTTTCATTTCTGTTGGTAACCAAAACCCAACTGGAATAAATGCATTATCGTGCATTAAAAAGTTCATTTGCGATTGTGTATGACTACGCGCTGCGAAAGCTGGGTCAACTAAATCGGCTTCCTGCATTTTTTGTACTTTCTTTAATACGCTTAACGCTTCTTCACTCTTCCAAGCTTCAACCTTCCCATTCAAAAGGTCGTTTAATAATTCTGCACCACCTGCTGCAGCAAAGGCTGGATAAAGTACGCCTCTTTGGAAATATTGTGGATAGTTCCCTGTTGTATTAAACGGATAGATTCCTGTCTTTTCCTTTATATCAACCATGGATGCAATCCAAGAGTCAAAGTCTTCCGGAACCGTAAAGCCTTCTTTTTCAAACCAAGCATTGTCATACCATACACCCCAAGTATCAAACGCTAGAGGTAAACTAAATATTTTCCCGCCATCTATTTCTTCCAATGGTGTAATGAAGGCATCATAGATTTTTGTCCCGTCCGTTGTTTCCGCTTCTTTTAACCAATCGCTTAGGTCCATTAGTTGCCCATCATTAATCATTTGTGTTTCACTTGCCCCATCACCATCAATATAAACAACATCTGGTGGATTATTAGAAATCCATCTAGTTTTCATTTCATCGTTAATATTTGGCCCAGCATGCTCAATCACATTTACGTTTGGGTATGCTTCTTTAAAATCAGCTATCACTTCTTTCCACCATGCATCTCCATATCCACCAACAAAATACTGAATCTCAAAATCACCTGAAATCTCACCATCCGTATCAGAAGCTTCCTCAGTGGACTCAGTGGCTTCACCTGAATCACTTTCTTCACTAACAGTTTCATCATTTGATGAACATGCTATCATGGATCCCACGATTAAAATAAATAATACGAGCATTAAATTGCGCCTTAAAAAATTACGTAGCATATTAATTTCCTCCCTTTTAAAATTATTTATATTTCTCGTTTTTGTCATTTCTCTTTTTTGAAATCGCTTACTATTTATCGAGTAATAATAGAATCCTGCTAAATTATTCGATTTAGTTATGTACATTTCCTTGGTGGATTTGTTACTTACCATTATAGACTGCAATGAGTATCTAGCTTTGACACGATGTTTTTCTTAGCAACAACTAGGTCCTATTTCGGAACTCTCTGATTGTATCACTCCTCTCAATTTTCTAATTGGCTGCAGCAAAATCATTTAAAGCTTTAATAAAATTCCCTTGATGCTTCTCTAATATTGACGCAGCTTTTTCTGGATTTGCGCTAAACATGATCATTAGAATGGCTATTCGAGTATCTCCTCCCGCTTTATCATTTACAGCTTTTGCAGTTTCCGTATCTACTCCTGTTATTTCTGAAATAATAGAAATAGCTCTATTTTGTAATTTTTTATTAGTTGCTTGCAAGTTTACCATTAAATTTTGATAAACCTTTCCAGTTTTAATCATAGAAGCAGTCGATAACATATTTAAAACCATCTTTTGTGCAGTACCTGCTTTTAAGCGAGTAGAGCCCGTAATAACTTCGGGACCTACTGGAAGCTGAATTGGTACATCCACGATATGTGACAGCTTCGTATCGACATTACATGAAATACCGATTGTCTGAACACCAAGCTTTCTTGCTTCCTGAATGGCTCCAATTACATAGGGTGTTTGGCCGCTAGAAGCTATCCCGACAACAACGTCTTGTCGTTTAACATACTTTCTCACATCTTGCACACCTAATTCCACACTATCCTCTGCATCTTCTATAGCTTCACGTAAAGCTCTATCTCCACCTGCAATTACACCTTTAATTAAATCAGGTGACACTCCAAATGTAGGTGGACATTCAGATGCATCTAAAACTCCTAGTCTCCCACTCGTACCAGAACCAACATAAATGACATGACCGTTATTTTCTATTGCGTTTACCATTCGTTTAATCGCTTGCTCTATTTCAGGAAGTGCTTTTTCTATGATATAGGCAACCATCTTATCTTGTTCATTCATAATCTGAATAATTTCTCTTATTGAGTTTTCGTGAAAATTCTTTGAATCTTCATTTCTCATTTCTGTTAATAATTTCTTCATAGGTTGCACCTTCCTCTGCCTCTAGATCCTAGTAAAAATTTTAAAATTCTTAATTTATTAAAGTAAAGTATAATCAATTTATTTAATTTACGAATGCCTGATAAATTAATGTATGAAGCTCTTTCCTTATTTTTTGCATGCGATGTTCCCTTCCTAGTTGCACGATGTTCGTTAGGAATACGACAGACAATTTCTCCATTGGATCCATCCACACACTTGTTCCAGTAAAGCCAGTATGTCCAAACGAGCCTTTAGACCAAAGCTTTCCACAGGATAACTCTTTATCATTATCATTTAAAACCTCAAATCCTAAACCGCGATTTTCAATGATTTTTTTTTGTACTAGATTCATTGTTTCTTTCTTTAACAATGATTGATGTTCAGGAAACAACCAATAGTTGGCATATTTAGAGAGATCTTCAGCCGTTGAAAACAGCCCAGCACTTCCACTAACTCCGCCTAGTTGGAAGGCTTTTTCATCATGTACCTCCCCATGTATATACCTTCCTTGAAATAGTTCTGTCGGTGCAATTTTATCTATTAGTGTAGCACTAGGTCGAAACAGCGTATGATTCATTTTCCAAGGCTGAAATAAATACTGACGTGTAAAGTGATCCAATCCAGTACCCGTTACTTTTTCAATAATTTTTCCTAGTAAAATCATACCTAAATCACTGTAATTAACTTTTTTAATTGGTTTATCTATTACATTTGTCTGGATAATTTCTTCTAATACAGCTCTCGTTTCATTCCTGTTTTTATAAGACAAATCTGCTGGTAATCCGGATGTATGTTGCAGAAGCTGACGAATAGTTACGTTGGAATATTTAAAGTCCTTTATGTACTTTTTTATTGAATCGTCTATATTTAGCTCTTTTTCTTGATGTAACAGTAAGATAGATGGAAGGGTTGCTACTACTTTTGTTAAGCTAGCAAGATCAAATAGTGTTACCGTACTCGTTTTTTTTGTCTCGTTACCATTCCCTTTGAGGATTCCATAGCTCTTTATAAACCTTATTTCACCATCCTTTTGGACTACTAATACAGCAGCTAAAATTTCATTACGATTTATTAAGTTATTAATATAATTATTATACATATGAAGATCCACTCATTCTCTTTTTCAATTTCTAATTTCCTTTTTCACCTAAATACATTCCCATCGTCTCTGAACAATTAATAAAAAAGTAGGTACCTATTGAATTTTCTAACTATTCTAACTCATTATATCCTTAATGAAATATTTTGTCAATATTTTATTTTAATTTAGATATAATATTTCAGAGCGTTCAAAAAAACACGTTATATTTAATTTTTTTTATTTGAATTTCCTTGTAAAAATGAAATGGCTTCTCTAGTTTCATCTAAATATGTAATTGTATTCGTATAATCATCGGATGCTAAACACATGAATAATATATCAATTATATGTAATTGCGCAATTCGTGATGACGTTGCTCCGCTTCGAAATGTCGCTTCTTTTGAAGTGGACGTATATAAATTAATATCCGCTAAATTCGTTACAGGTGACTGGCTCGACTTCGTAATGCTAATTGTTTTCAATTTGTTTCTTTTTGCTAATGTTAGTAGCTTCACAACTTCATTCGTATGTCCTGAAAACGAAATACCGACGACAACATCTTCTCTTCCTTTTGTTGCAATGGCTGTCGCAGCCATATGGATATCTGGATAAAAAACAGCATTTTTATCAATTCGAATAAACTTTTGTTCTGCATCTTGGGCTGCAATACTCGATGCACCAAAGCCGATAAATATAATCGATTTAGCTTTCATTAAAGCTTCCACTGCCTTTTTCATACCTGTTCCACTCATCATATCTGTTGTCTCTTTAATTGTTTGGATCGTATTTGTCGTTACTTTGTCAATAATCGAAGAATAACTTTCATTCGGTTCAATATCTCTGTATCCTACTTTTACCGTGTCATGTTGTAAATCTCCTGCAACACGAATTTTTAGTTCTTGAAAGCCTGAAAATCCAAGTGATTTACATAGTCGCATTACTGCTGCACTACTCGTTTTACTTTTTTCACCTAACGTCATGGAAGTTAATAGTATAGCTTCTCTAGGGTTTTTTAATATATAGTTCGCTATTTTCTTCTCTGATGGCGGTAAGCTATTTACCATCTCCTTTAACCGGATTAATCCACCTTTAATATTGGACATATTATCTCACCTTTCCTATGGCATTTTTTGATGGGAATAAGTACACTTTTCGTTATTTTTCGTCAACTGTTATTTTTGCTGCATAAAGCCCTTACAATATAAACCTCTCTTAAGAGGAAGCCTTAGTAACAAAGTGTGATAGAATAACGATACTTTGCTCTTTTTTATTAAAAGGTCGTATAACTCGTTTATCGTTAAATAACCCACTGCATCGTACCACTTTTCTGATTCTTTTGTAGATAATTGATTAATATCGTATTGAAGTTACAGCTTTCTCTATTCCGTGTGGAGATGTGAATCAAGCTTTAACCGCTAATAAAATAATGCCATTTACACTAAAAGTGCAACGATTTTTGTGCTTTCTCAACGTACGTCATTTTTTGCTAAGTTATCTAGTTGAATTATATACTACAATTCTTACAAAATGCTACTCTGTAAAAAATAATTATATG
>NZ_JBPYCS010000042.1:0-16031 GCF_051846935.1 Virgibacillus sp. W0430 | reverse complement strand
GAATGGGGAAAAGTAGATAATAGTGCAGGTATTTTTAATAAACTTGCTTGTAAAAAGCTTGTACCGGTTGATGCAATAGTATTAAGTAGCGATTGAAAATAATCTTCAAACGTTGCTTGATATGATGCGTCTAACGAATGAATAAACATCGTAATCTTATTATATACAGGATAAACAAATCCTTCTAACAACAATTGGAATTGGAGGAACAACTCTTTCATATACACCGGTGCTTTTTCTGCTAACATCGTTGACCCTTGGAGCACTTCTGAGACAACGAGTGCTATGATGCTCATAAAACAAATAATAACTAAAAATAATACCGTGCAAATTGCCACATATCGAGGAAGTCTCCACTTATTCTCAATGTAATTAACAAACGGATTTAAGATTATAGAAACGATAATTGCAATTAAAAAAGGGTATAAAAATATAAAAGCATATTTTAAGAAGATTAGGAAACAAACAATTAAAAAAACGACAAAAGTTAATCGTGAAAAACGCAAAATATATTGCATATGCATTAGCAAAACCTCATTTTAAATCATTTTTTAAAATCCATGGCTTGGTTACTTTATCGTATGCAATCGAATTGTTTGTTAGAAGTGATGTCATGCATATTAAACACGTGCAGCAGCGTTTTAGGTTTGAAAAGAAACTTTTCAGCTAAAATAAAGTGGTTTCAATTCACATTAGCATAGGAATCCTTTATACTTAGCTTAAAGACGAGATAATTCAACAGGATGTGCAGCACGTGTTGAACAAATGATATTTTCATTTAGGGGTTAGTATAATTTTTAGAAAAAGGAGAGAGTGTTTATGTCAACAACTAAAGGACTTGAAGGTGTAATTGCCGCTCAATCATCAATTAGCTCGATTATCGATGACAAGCTTACATATGTAGGTTATACAATTGATGACTTGGCAGAAAATGCATCTTTTGAAGAAGTAGTTTATTTATTATGGAATTTAAAGCTACCGAATAAGTCGGAGCTTGACCAAATAAGAAAAGATTTAGTTACGAATATGCAAGTTCCTGATGCAATTATTGATCATTTACGTTCTTATGATTTGTCTAAAGTACATCCTATGGCGGCGCTTCGCACAGCCATTTCATTTTTAGGTGTGCTTGATGAGGAAGCAGATAATTTAGACGAAGATGCAAACAAACGCAAAGCAATTCGTTTGCAAGCACAAGTAGCCACGATTGTTGCTGCATTTTCTCGAATTCGTAAAGGTCAAGAGCCGGTAAAACCGAAGGATGATTTAACTTTTGCGGAAAACTTTTTATATATGCTAAATGGTAAAAATCCAGAAGCGATTGAAGTAGAAGCGATTGATAAAGCTTTAGTGTTACATGCGGATCATGAGTTAAACGCTTCCACTTTTACTGCGCGAGTTTGTGTTGCTACCTTATCTGACATATATTCTGGAATAACAGCAGCTATTGGTGCGCTAAAAGGATTTCTACATGGTGGAGCAAATGAGCGTGTAATGGCTATGCTCTCCGAAATTGGTGAGGAAGAAAACGCAATTCCTTATATTAAAGAAAAACTTGCAAATAAAGAATTAATTATGGGGATGGGGCACCGCGTTTATCGAACTGGAGATCCGCGTGCAAAGCATCTTCAAAGAATGTCTAGTGAGTTAACAAAACTAACAGGACAAGAAAAATGGTACAATATGTCCGTGAAAATTGAAGAGTATATTAAAAAAGAAAAAGGCTTGCCAGCAAACGTAGATTTCTACTCGGCGTCTGTTTACCATAGTCTTGGAATCGATCATGATTTATTTACACCGATATTTGCTGTAAGCCGAATGTCTGGTTGGATTGCTCACATTTTAGAGCAGTACGAAAACAACCGTCTCATTCGACCACGGGCAGAATATGTAGGACCAGAAATACAGACGTTTATACCACTTGAGAATCGTGATTAATTAATAGCCGGGGTCCCGGCTATTATCATGTAATAAAGAATATGATAGTATTGAAATGCAGGAAGAATAATAGGAGGTTTTTTTAATGGCTCAAGGTGAAAAAATAACAGTTGATAAAGGTGTATTAAATGTTCCAGATCATCCAATTGTACCTTTTATAGAAGGAGATGGAACAGGACCAGATATTTGGGCTGCAGCGAGTAAAGTATTAGATGCAGCAGTTGAAAAAGCGTATAACGGTAAGAAAGAGATTGTATGGAAAGAAGTTTACGCTGGTGAGAAAGCATTCAACAAAACAGGTGAATGGCTACCGAAAGAAACATTAGATCAGATTGAAGAATATAAGATTGCAATTAAGGGGCCTTTAACTACGCCGATAGGTGGGGGATTCCGTTCATTAAACGTAGCATTAAGACAGGAGCTAGACTTGTTCACTTGCTTACGTCCTGTTCGTTACTTTGAAGGAGTACCCTCGCCAGTTAAGCATCCAGAGGATGTGGACATGGCTATTTTCCGTGAAAACACAGAGGATATTTATGCAGGCATAGAATGGCAGCAAGGTACAGACGATGTTAAAAAGGTAATTGACTTTTTACAAAATGAAATGGGAGTTAAAAACATTCGCTTCCCAGAAACTTCTGGAATTGGAATTAAGCCAGTATCAGAAGAAGGAACAAAGCGTCTCGTACGCGCGAGCATCGATTATGCGATAGCAGAAGGACGTAAAAGTGTTACATTAGTACACAAAGGCAATATTATGAAATTTACAGAAGGCTCATTTAAGAACTGGGGCTATGAAGTTGCTGAAGAAGAATACGGAGAAAAAGTATTCACATGGGCAGAGTACGATCGAATTGTTGAAAAAGACGGTAAGGAAGCTGCAAATAAAGCGCAGGATGATGCAGAAAAAGCTGGGAAAATTATTATCAAAGATGCAATTGCAGATATTTTCCTTCAGCAAATCTTAACTCGTCCGAATGAGTTTGATGTCGTTGCTACAATGAACTTGAATGGAGACTACATCTCAGATGCATTAGCTGCACAAGTTGGTGGAATAGGAATTGCGCCAGGTGCAAATATTAACTACGATACAGGACATGCAATTTTTGAAGCAACACATGGTACGGCTCCAAAATATGCTGGCCTGGACAAGGTTAATCCATCTTCTGTTATTTTATCAGGAGTATTAATGCTAGAGCATTTAGGCTGGAGAGAAGCTGCCGATCTAGTCACAAAAGCAATGGATAAAACAATTGCTTCTAAAGTAGTAACATATGACTTTGCACGTTTAATGGACGGCGCTACAGAAGTAAAATGTTCCGAGTTTGGTAATGAATTAATAAAAAATATGGACTAAGAGGTGAACAAATTGGCCATAAAAAGAAGAAAGATCTCAGTCATCGGCTCCGGGTTCACAGGGGCTACAACAGCATTAATGATTGCACAAAAAGAACTGGGAGACGTTGTTCTCGTCGATATTCCAAATATGGAAGATCCAACGAAAGGAAAGGCGCTTGATATGCTGGAAGCAAGTCCAGTTCAAGGGTTTGATGCACGTATTACTGGAACTGCAAATTACGCGGATACGAAGGATTCGGATATTGTAATAATTACAGCAGGCATTGCAAGAAAGCCAGGGATGAGTAGAGACGATTTAGTGAATACAAACGCAAAAATAATGAAATCTGTTACGAAAGAAATAGTAACCTACTCTCCAAAGTGTTTTATTATTGTACTTACGAATCCCGTTGATGCAATGACATACACTGCATTTAAAGAGTCGGGCTTTCCGAAAGAGCGTGTCATTGGACAATCCGGCATCTTAGATACTGCACGTTTTCGTACATTCGTTTCCGAGGAGCTGAACCTATCCGTAAAAGATGTAACTGGATTTGTATTAGGTGGGCACGGAGATGATATGGTGCCACTTATTCGATACTCTTATGCAGGCGGTATTCCACTTGAAAAGCTTATTTCTAAGGATCGGTTGGATGCGATTGTAGAGCGTACAAGAAAAGGTGGCGGAGAAATTGTAAACCTTCTTGGTAACGGAAGTGCCTATTATGCTCCAGCTGCATCATTAACTGAAATGGCAGAAGCTATTTTAAAAGATCAACGTCGTGTACTTCCTTCGATCGCTTATTTGGAAGGCGAGTATGGCTATAATGATATTTACCTTGGTGTTCCTACGGTAATTGGTGGAAAAGGAATCGAGAATATTATTGAACTGGATTTAACAACTGAGGAAAAGAAAGCACTTGATAAATCCGCTGATTCCGTCAAAAATGTATTAAACGTATTACAATAATATTCTATAAACAGAGAAGCTTCTTTTTGTATTTATCATATGGAAAGAAGCTTCTTTTGTTCGATTCATCTAATTGTAAAATTTCATTTACAATATGCGAAAAGTATTCACTTGTTGGCGAACGCATTGTAAGATAGAGTTAATAGCTTATTGTCACAGAAATGAGGTTTCGAAATGAAAAAAATACTGATTGTAGATGATGAATCATCTATTGTGACATTGTTAAAGTACAATATAGAAAAAGCAGGATTCGTTACAGAAGTGGCCTATGATGGGGAAGCAGCTTTAAAAAAGGTGGAACAAGACAATTTTCATTTAATTGTACTTGATTTAATGCTACCGAAAATGGATGGAATGGAAGTTTGCAAGCACTTGCGCTTAAATAAAAATAACATACCAATTATAATGCTAACAGCTAAAGATGAATTGTATGATAAGGTATTAGGATTGGAATTTGGGGCGGATGATTATTTAACAAAGCCATTTAGCCCGAAAGAAGTAGTAGCAAGGATTAAGGCAATTTTGCGACGAACAAATATGGAGCATAGTAAACAATCATCTGAAATTAAGGTTGGACGCTTAACGATTTATCCAGAAAAGTACGAAGCAAAAATGAACGGGGCAACTTTAACCTTTACCCGAAAGGAATTTGAGCTTTTACTTTATTTGGCAAATCATATTGGCAATGTCTTATCAAGAGACCAACTTTTAAGTGCAGTATGGAACTATGACTTTGCTGGTGACACACGAATCGTCGATGTCCATATAAGTCGATTGCGCGAAAAAATAGAAAATAATACGAGAACACCAGCCTATATTAAAACGATTCGCGGGTTAGGTTATAAAATGGAGGAACCAGCGTCATGAAGCCGTTGCTTTCAAAAACATTATTTACATATGCATTTGGGATATTTCTTTTAATTGTTATTAGTGGTGCTATTTTAAGCCAAGTAATTAATAACCTTTTCGTACTCTTAGCTGTGTTAATTATTCAATATATCATTTTAATTGTCGTTTTATTGCAAGTTTTTGATCGGTATGTAAAGCCAATCGACAAGGCTACGAATACGGTAGATAAATTAGTGAAAGGCAACTATCGTGCACGAATCCATCATCCCATGAATGGCCATGTCGGTGAATTGTTTGGGAAAATTAATGCGCTTGCTCGAAACTTGAGTGAATTAACGATACATGAACAAATACAAGCTGAGCAGTTTTCCACCGTTATTGATAACTCTGAAAGTGGTCTCGTATTAATTGATGAAAAGGGCTATATTCATCTCGTTAACCGAAAGTTTATATCTATGTTTGGGAAAGAGCCCAACGATTATATTGGTTATTTATATTACGATGTACTCGAAAACGAAATCATTCATAAAACGGTTCAAGAGACATTTTTGTATGAAAAAAATGTGAAGCAGTTATTTACATTATCTAAGGAAACAGATAAGTTCTTTTTAGAAATTGTCGGAGCACCTATTTTTAATGAACGTAATATGTTACGAGGTGCAGTTCTCGTACTGTACGATATTACGGAATTGAAAAAATTAGAAGTAATGCGCAAAGACTTTGTAGCTAATGTATCCCATGAATTAAAAACCCCGATTACATCAATTAAAGGATTTGCGGAAACATTGTTAGATGGAGCAATTGATGATGAAACAACTCGCAAACAATTTTTAGGTATTATATATGAGGAAAGCAAACGAATCCAAGTATTGATAGAAGATTTGCTCATCTTATCCAAACTAGAAAAAGATGAATTTCAACTTGTTTTTTCTGAAGTGCAGTTTAACACGGTATTGGACGAAATAGTTCCACTCTTGCAGCATCAAGCGTCAGAAAAAAGGATTGAATTTACGACGGAGCTATTAACGGATACACCATTTACAGCAGATAAGGAAAGAGTAAAGCAAGTATTGATTAATTTGCTTACAAATGCAATTAGCTATACACCTGAAGGCGGACAAATAACATTATTAATTGATGAAACAAAGGATTTTGTTCGTATCCAAGTAAAAGATACGGGGATTGGAATAGAAAAAGATGCACTACCCCGCATTTTTGAACGGTTTTATCGAGTCGATAAGGCAAGAAGCAGGAATACAGGCGGTACTGGTCTAGGGCTTGCGATTGTAAAGCATATTGTAGAAGTTCATAATGGAAAAATAACGGTCGATAGTGAACTAAATAAAGGAACTACATTTTCGGTTTACTTGCCAAAAGAAAGACCTTCGAAACAAAAAACATCCTCTTAGTAACAGAGGGTGTTTTATTATATAATTGAAAGCATAACTGGAATATGGAGGTATGAAAATGACAAATAAATTGGTTCTTATTGATGGAAACAGTTTAATATATCGAGCGTTTTTTGCTCTTCCCCTTTTAAATAATGATAAAGGGGTTTATACAAATGCTGTTTATGGATTTACAAAGCTTATAATGCGAATTCTAGAAGAAGAAAAGCCAACACATCTACTCGTTGCATTTGATGCAGGAAAAACAACCTTTCGTCACAAAACGTATAAAGAATATAAAGGTGGACGTCAGAAAACACCACCTGAACTATCAGAGCAATTTCCACTTGCAAAAGAATTGCTCGATGCGTTTAATATTCCTCATTATCAGCTTGAGCAGTATGAAGCAGATGATATTATTGGCACGCTGGCAGGGGCAGTTAACACAAAGGACTGGAAAGTAAAGGTTATTTCGGGGGATCAAGATATGCTTCAGCTTGTTTCTCCTTCTGTAACGGTTGATGTTACGAAGAAGGGAATTAGTGAAGTTGAATCGTATACACCCGCATTTTTACAGGAGAAAATGGGACTAAGGCCAGAGCAAATAATTGACTTAAAAGCATTAATGGGGGATAGCTCAGATAATATACCTGGAGTACGTGGCGTAGGAATAAAAACAGCTACTAAGCTACTCGGTCAGTATAATACAATTGAATCCGTCTACGATCATTTAGAAGATATTTCAGGTAAAAGGTTAAAGGAAAACTTAGTCACATATCAAAAAGAAGCTTTTTTAAGTAAACAGCTTGCAACAATAAATTGCGAATCACCGATTGAGCTTACAGTTAATGATCTAGCCTATAATGGGTATGAATCTAAAGATGTATTTACGATTTTTAAGGAACTAGGCTTTCAATCGTTACTTGATAAAATGGACCATTCAGGATCTGTAAATGAAGAAAAAATATTGCAGTCGGTAGATTATACACTAGTTGAACAAATTACTTCAGAAATGTTTACCGGAAACGAAACGTTAATTATTGAAATGCTTCATGAAAACTATCACCAAGCTACCATCGAAGGCGTCGCAATTGTAAATGATGCTAATAAATATTTCATTCCGGCCGCAGCAGCAATAAATTCCTCCGTATTTAAAGAATGGGCGGAAAATGAACGTAATAAAAAATATGTATATGACGCAAAAGGAACTGTAGTTTCTTTATTAAGACACGGAATACATATAAAAGGAATTACTTTTGATCTATTACTCGCCTCTTATTTGATAAACCCAGCTGAGAATAACCAAGACATCCCGTCTATTGGAAAGCGAATGGGCTATGAAGAAGTTCGTTTTGATGAGGAAGTTTATGGAAAAGGTGCCAAAATGAAGGTTCCAGAACAACCTATTTTAGCCGAGCATTTGATTCGAAAAGCAAATACGATCCATTCTGTAAAACACCGTGTCGAAGAAGAATTGAAAAAGAATGAGCAGTTCAAGCTTTACAAGGAGTTAGAGATGCCACTTGCACTTATATTAGGAGAGATGGAGCATCGTGGTGTAAGCGTAGATCGTACGCGTTTGGACAAAATGCATGTTGAGCTAAAGGAACGGCTTCAAACGATAGAAAATAAAATATATGGACTCGCAGGGGAAACGTTTAATGTAAATTCACCGAAACAGCTCGGGTCTATTTTATTTGAAAAACTGGAACTGCCAGTTATTAAAAAGACAAAGACAGGCTATTCCACAGCTGCAGAAGTATTGGAGAAACTCGAAGGAGAGCATGAGATTATTTCCCAAATTCTTTTATATCGCCAATTAGGAAAGCTGCAATCAACATATATCGAAGGCTTATTAAAAGTAATTGACGAAGGAAAGATCCATACACGATTTAACCAAGCATTGACACAAACTGGCAGACTCAGTTCAACGGAACCTAATTTACAAAACATTCCAATTCGTTTGGAAGAAGGACGGAAAATTAGACAAGCTTTTGTTCCATCGAATAACGACTGGGTTATTTTTGCAGCAGATTATTCTCAAATTGAATTACGTGTATTGGCTCATATTGCCGAAGATGAAAAATTAATTGCAGCATTTAAAGATAATTTAGATATTCATACGCAAACAGCGATGGACGTATTTCATGTAGATAAAAACGACGTAGATGCAAATATGCGTAGACAAGCTAAAGCGGTAAATTTTGGTATTGTTTATGGTATCAGTGATTATGGATTGTCACAAAATCTTGGAATAACGAGAAAAGAAGCGAAGCATTTTATCGACCGTTACTTTATGAGCTATCCAGGGGTTAAAGCTTATATGGATGAGATCGTTCAAGAAGCGAAGCACAAAGGATACGTAACAACGCTAATGAATCGCCGACGTTATTTACCTGAAATAACGAGTAGAAATTTCAATCAACGCAGCTTTGCCGAGCGAACAGCGATGAATACACCTATTCAAGGTAGCGCTGCTGATATTATAAAGAAAGCGATGATTGATTTATCTTTAAAACTGAAAACCGATAAGCTGCAAGCGAAGTTATTATTACAGGTTCATGATGAATTGATTTTGGAAGCACCAAAGGACGAAGTTGAAAAGCTAAAGCAAATAGTGCCACAAATGATGGAACAAACTGTTGAGTTAATGGTTCCTTTAAAAGTAGATTATGCATACGGCGACAGCTGGTTTGATGCAAAATAAGGGGAAGTAGATGCGATGCCTGAATTACCAGAGGTAGAAACAATCAGAAATACATTAAAGCAATTAGTTTTAGGTAAAACAATTCATAAAGTATCCGTTTATTGGCCAAACATTATTAAACAGCCAGACGATATTATCCACTTTCAACAGTTATTAAATGGACAGACGATTCAAACGATTGAAAGAAAAGGTAAATTTTTACTTTTTTATTTAAATGACTATGTATTAATTTCTCATTTGCGCATGGAGGGAAAGTACAGCCTTCATACAAAAGGAGAAACGATAAAGAAGCATACACATGTAATTTTATCGTTTACAGATGGTCAAGAGCTTCGCTACAATGATGTTCGTAAATTCGGTACGATGCATGTCATTGAAAAAGGAAAAGAGCGATTTGAAAAGCCACTGCGTGATCTTGGACCCGATCCATTTGAGAAGGAGTTTACTACAGAATATTTCTTAAAAAAGTTGCAACGAACAGGACGATCGATAAAAGCGGTTTTGTTAGATCAAACCGTTGTAGCAGGTCTTGGAAATATTTACGTAGATGAAGTATTGTTTAAGTCAAATATCCACCCATTAAAATCGGCAAACACCGTAACAGCAATAGAAGCGGATATATTAAAACACCATGCTGAAACTACGTTAAAAGAAGCCGTTAAACGTGGGGGTACAACAATACGATCGTACGTAAATGGGGATGGAGAGATGGGCATGTTCCAGCAAGAGCTTTACGTATATGGCAAGCAGTATGAGCCATGTAAACGATGTGCCAGCCCAATAATTAAATTACGAGTTGCTGGAAGAGGTACACACATATGCCCAGCCTGTCAAAAGGAATAAAAGGAGGTCGAAAATGGGTATAGTTATTGGCTTAACAGGAAGTATCGCTACAGGTAAAAGTACAGTTTCAGCAATGATCTCTAAATTGAGTATTCCAGTAATTGATGCGGATCAAATAGCAAGAGATGTAGTAATTCCTGGTAAAACTGCCTATCGAAGCATAATTGAAACATTTGGTGAACACGTACTAAATAGGGATGAGACAATTAATCGAAAAAAACTCGGTAAACTGATTTTTTCGAATGAAGAAAAGCGAAGGCAGTTGAACAAAATTATTCATCCTGAGATACGAAAAGAGATGCTGCAGCAAAGGGACGCCTTAATTAAGGCGGGAGAAGAATGTGTTGTTTTAGATATACCGTTACTATTTGAAAGCAAGCTGATGCATTTTGTTGATAAAATTATTGTAGTTTATGTAGATGAAAAAACACAATTAGATCGTCTGATGAAGCGCGATGAAACGGATTATGAAGAGGCAAAATCTCGAATTCAAGCGCAAATTCCTGTGAGTAAAAAAGCAGAAATGGCAGATGCTATTATAGATAATAGCCAATCGCAACAATCTTCTTACGAGCAGTTAGTAGCTATTTTGAAAAAATGGGATATACTTTCACATTAATTTTGTGTAAAAAGGGTTAATTTCAGCACATTTCTTTTTAAATGTGTTATACTATTTGGTGAAAATAACAATTAAAGTATAACATATACAGGAGGATTTATAATGAATAGAACCCGAATTGCAATTAATGGATTTGGTCGTATCGGAAGAATGGTTTTCCGGCAAGCTATTTTTGATAAACAATTAGAGGTTGTTGCCATTAATGCGAGCTATCCTCCCGAAACATTAGCCCATTTAATTAAATATGACAGTGTGCATGGAGTTTTTGATGGAGAAGTAATCGGAAATAATGATGGAATCCACATTAATGGAAAGAAAATAGAACTTGTACATTCTCGGGAGCCTGAAAAGCTTCCTTGGAAGGAACTTAATATTGATATCGTTGTGGAAGCAACTGGAAAGTTTAATTCTAAGGACGGTGCAAGCAGACATTTACAAGCTGGTGCGAGTAAGGTAGTTATAACCGCTCCAGGTCAAAATGTAGATAAGACAATTGTGCTCGGTGTAAACGAAGATAGCTATATTCCAGAGACAGATGATATAATTTCAAATGCGTCGTGTACAACGAATTGTTTAGCGCCAGTTGTCAAAGTACTAGATGATAACTTTAAAATAAAAAATGGATTAATGACTACCGTACATGCATTTACGACGGATCAATTAAACTTGGATAATCCACATAAAGATTTACGGAGAGCAAGAGGATGTACGCAGTCTATAATTCCTACTTCGACAGGTGCTGCGAAAGCACTAGGAGAAGTATTGCCTCATTTAAATGGGAAATTGCACGGAATGGCCTTGCGAGTGCCTACACCAAATGTTTCACTTGTTGATCTAGTAGTGGATGTTGAGAAAGATGTAAGTGAGACAGAAGTCAATGAAGCCTTTAAAAAAGCTGCTAATCATACGATGCGAGGAATACTCCAATATAGTACAGAGCCCCTCGTATCAATTGATTACACATCATCTAGTTACTCGGCTATTATAGATAGCTTAACGACAATGGTTATGGATAAAAACAAAATAAAAGTATTGGCATGGTATGATAATGAGTGGGGATATTCGAAAAGAGTAGTTGATCTAACGAAATATGTTGGCAGCTATTTTGTACAAAAACAAAAAGTAAATATTTCTTAGAAGCATTGATTTTGATTCGAGCTATAATTTCAAATCTACCGATTGTTTTTTCTATTTCAGCTAATAGAGAAGGCAATCGGTATTTGTATTAGGGAAAAATGATAAATCATGTTAAAATATAAGGAATAACAATTAGCGATTTAGATTTTGAATGATTATGAATGGGGTTTAACTAGGATGAAATGCTCAAATTGCCATAATAAAAGTACAAAAGTATTAGATTCTCGCCCAATTGAAGAAGGTAGAGCGATTCGCAGACGGAGAGAATGTGAACAGTGTGGCTGTCGTTTTACAACCTTTGAACGAATGGAAGAATCTCCTTTAGTCATTGTAAAAAAAGATGGCACTAGACAGGAGTTTAGTAGAGATAAATTAATACGCGGACTTATTCGTGCTTGTGAAAAAAGACCTGTTCCCATTGAAAAAATAGAAGAAATAGCAATCGGCGTAGAGAAGGAGATCCGAACTTCCGAGCTATCAGAGATTGAAAGTAATTATATTGGAGAAATGGTGATGAACCGACTCTCTGAAGTTGATGATCTTGCATATATACGTTTTGCTTCGGTCTACCGACAATTTAAAGATATAAATATGTTCTTGGATGAATTAAAGGAATTAATCAATCGTAATAAAGATAAATCGTAATTAAAAAGGAAAGGGTTAATCCGATGAAATATATTGGCAAAATATTGCCCATTGAAGGCTACGAAGTACTACTTAATGGAGATCTTCCGGTTGATTATTCGATTTCATTAACTCATTTATACCAGCCTTTAATCGGAATGGAAGCCATTATGCTGTATCAAACACTACTAAACGATGCGCAAATACGGACGGAAACATCGTTACACACACATCATACGTTAATGACTTACTTAGATATCCCATTGGATCAATTATATGAGGCCAGATTAAAGCTAGAAGGGATAGGGCTTCTTCAAACCTTTGCTTTAGAATCGGATATGAATACATCGTACGTATATAAATTGCAAGCTCCCTTTTCTCCTTCTAGCTTTTTTCAAGATGCTATGCTCTCTGAGCTCCTTTATCATCACCTAGGTGAAATGAAATATAAAGAATTAAATCGCCGCTGTAAGATAGATAGCCAGGACAAGCTAGGAGTAAATGTAACTGCATCCTTTAAAGAAGTTTTTCAAACGTTTCAACCAAGCTTTGAACATGAAGTTCCTCTTAATGACCAAGATAAACGCATTACTCAGACAAAGAATAGCTCTCAAATCGATTTCTCCTGGATGAAGCAAATGTTAAAGCAACGAATGATTCCCGTAAATAGTGTGTTAACGGAGGAGAATAAACTATTAATCTCTCAAATGATGGTTTTATACGACCTTGAGCCTTATGAGATAGATAAATCTGTCTTATGGGCAATCAGTGAGGATCATACGTTGGATCGGGAGGAATTTAAAGCAGCTTGTCATGATTTGTTTAAAGCAAAGCATAATGAAGTGCCGATTCAACTGGTAAAAAACAAAAAAATGGAAAAGACTAAAGATAGATCGACACCTCTAACGAAAGAGGAACAGCTCGTAGAAACTTTGCAAAGGATAACTCCAAAGCAACTGCTCGAAGACTTATCTAATGGAAATCATGCATCTGAGCAGGATATGAAAATCATTCGAGAAGTAATGACGAAGCAAGGACTTCCGCCAGCCGTTATGAACGTACTCATTCATTACGTGTTGTTACAGTCGGATATGAAGTTATCTAAAGCTTATTTAGAAAAAATCGCTAGTCATTGGTCTCGAGCAAAATTGAAAACTGCCAAGGATGCGATGGAATTTGCTAAAAAAGAAACGACTAAACGAACGAAAAATACGTATTCAAAAAGAACCTACTACAATCAAGCAAAATCAACAGTAGGCGTATTGCCTGATTGGTTTAAAGAAAGAAAGCAAAAGCAGAAACAAGTACCGAAGCAATCTCCTGCTAACCAATCCATTGATATGGAAGAAGAGAAGGAAGAAGTGTTAGCACTGCTTCGAAAACATGCCGGAACAACTCAAAATAATCATTTTCAAGGATGATTTATATGGAATCAATACAATCAACATTAAAAAGCTGGATACAAAAAAATCCTCAATTTAAAGATAGACTACAAAATATACAACAAGATATTTTAAAGCATCCAGATGTTTTGCAGTTTCTATCTGAGCATCCCGAATTAACCGAACAAACAGTGACAAAGCATTTAATTAAGCTTCATGAATACGTATCTCAATCAAAGCAATGCAAGCAATGTGCTTCTTATTCGGAGTGTAAAAATATGTTGAAAGGCTACTCGCCTATTTTACGTGTAGAAAATGGTGAGATTAGATTAGCCTATGAAAAATGTTCAAATCATATTGCACATGAACAGATTGCAGAACAGCAGAACTTGATTAAAAGTTTATATATGCCTAAAGAAATACTTGAAGCATCGATAGAAAAAATTGAATTTGATCAAGGAAGAAGTCAGGCCATTCGTGAAATTAGTTATTTTCTTGATCAGGCGAAGACACAGCTACCGGCGAAAGGATTGTATATAACCGGACCATTTGGAGTCGGAAAAACTTACTTTCTAGGTGCTATTGCAAATAAATTAAAAGAGTTTCACATACCGACGATGATCATTTATATGCCGGAGTTTGTCCGTGAAATAAAGAATGCGTTCAAAGATGATTCCGTCAACGAAAAAATAAACTATTTTAAAACGACCCAAGTATTAATGATCGATGACATAGGAGCTGAAATGCAATCGGCCTGGTTCAGAGATGAAGTACTCGGTTCAATATTGCAGTATCGTATGATGGAGCGATTGCCAGTCTTTTTTACTTCTAACTACACACTAGATCAATTGGAGATCGAGTTAGCTACTACACGTGGAGGGGTAGAAGAAGTGAAAGCTGGGCGAATAATTGAACGTATTAAACAAGTAAGTAAAGAGATCCCGTTATATGGTGAGAACAGGAGAGAAACCCCCCCTTCTGTTTAAGGTTCTTTGTCAAATGATGTTGGTGATGTATTCTACGTCGAGGGATGCATACTAATTAAGTAAAACGAAAACAATAAAGCTTGCGCTCTGATTTCACTGGCTTGTACTACATCCGACAGGCTTTCCGAAAGAGTCTGTCGGGTTTTCGTTTCAGTCAGCTTAAAGAGTGGGAATATCCTAATTGCACACACTTCAATGCTGTTTCATTTGCATTGGAGTGTGTGTCTTTCTGTTTTGTATTGTACTTTGTTTCTATAGGTTTTCGCTTTTGAAATAACGCATGATTCAATTCTTATAATTCCTAAAGATATTGTACCTATAAGCGACTCTATTAAATACTTCAAGTTTGTTGTTGGTCCCTTCAATTCGCCCATTGTTATACGGATAAAAGAAGTTATTCTTTATATATGAAAGATGCTTTCGTAACATCTTTAAACTGGTTTTCATGTAGGATGATATGCACTTCGTGTTGCACCTTATTCGTATACTTTCTAATGCATTGTAATCACGATACTGTCGAAGGTAATACAGAGCAATCCCGCGCAATCGATCGTAAAGTGTGTGCATCAGCTGACTTGATGATAACTAGCGTGTTCGTATTCTTGAAAATGAAGCAATTTTCCTTAACATATATTCTATCATTGGATTGAATAAGAACTAGTTTTCGTGGGATATACATTTTTTCTAACCTTTGTCCATATAATGTATCAGGTGGTTTTGGATAAGGTGGTGTTTATTGCTGGATGTATATTTTAAGTCTGATCAGGAAGTAATATGTTTTTGCGAAAACTTGTTTAAAAAAATTAAACTGATTGAATTAAATTGGAAAACCGATAAAGAATGGGGGAATCATATTCAATTTAAACAAAAGTTATCTTCTGAACATTTACAAGAAATAGCAGACTCAATGGTGCATGTCTTTTTTGTGTTTCGATTATCGCGAATGATTAAACAAGTCATTCAAAAATATTATTTTTATACAAATATTTATGAGATTGAGCGGATATGTGAGATTGCTTACGGTGCTTTATCAGGCGAAGATAAAGAAGCGTTTAAGCTGATTGATAGACATAAAGAAATGGAGCCGAAAAGCAGTTTGTATTCCCTCTTTATGACAAATATTAAAAGCTCTAAAGTCATTCATTTTGATTCGATTATACAATTTCAGTTAAATTCTTTTAAAGAACGACTTGTTTATGATGTCGGATTAGCAATTGATGAGTTTAAAAGAGAAGAAGACCACCAGGCGT
>NZ_JBPYCS010000041.1:0-17311 GCF_051846935.1 Virgibacillus sp. W0430 | reverse complement strand
TCCATGGAGTAATAAATTAGAAGAATATGCTTCAGAAAACCACGTTCCGATAATGGATAAATTAAGTATTGATTTTTTAAAGCAGATAATACGTGTAAAAAAACCGAAAAGTATTTTAGAAATAGGAACAGCTATTGGATATTCAGCTTTGCATATGAGTGAAGCTGCCCCTCAATCTGAAATTATTACGATTGAGCGTCATGAAAGACGATATAAGGAAGCGCGTCAATATATAAAAGAACAAAACAGACAAAAGCAGATCGAAGTTATATATGGAGATGCTTTAGAAGTATTAAATATGGCATACATTAAAGATAAAGCGTTTGATTTTATATTGATTGATGCAGCTAAAGGGCAGTATAAGCGCTTTTTTGAACTAATTGATCCAACGGTAATAAGCGAAGGTATTATCGTATCCGATAATGTGTTATTTAAAGGATATGTCGCTACGAATGTTGAGCTCAAAAACAAGCGCCAAAACGAGCTCGTAAAGAAAATTAAAAATTATAACACATGGTTGCAAAGTCATCCAAATTATATAACGTCCTTTCTTCCGGTCGGAGATGGCATGGCTCTAAGCATTAAAAAATAACGTACTTATCGTTTTTTGTCGAAATACCATATAAATTAGCGAAAATAAACTATTGAAAAAAATATTACTATCTGCCATAGTAATGATTAATGTATAAAAACGTACGCAATTTCTGCGTCGTTTTTATATGTACAAACATATTAAAAGCTTATTAATAATAAACTGTCCAAAGAAAGAGAAAAGGAGTGTTTTTTAACATGTCTACAGAAAAAAGTTATTATATGACATTAGAAGGTAAAGAAAAGTTAGAAAAGGAATTACATTACTTAAAAACAGAAAGACGCCAGGAAGTTGTTGAACGAATTAAAGTTGCTCGTGATTTTGGGGATTTATCAGAAAACTCAGAATATGATTCGGCGAAAGAAGAGCAAGCGTTTGTTGAGTCAAGAATTGCACAAGTAGAAAAAATGATTAGAAATGCAGTTATTATTGAGAATGATAACGATAATTCCGATATTGTATCGTTAGGAAAATCTGTTACTTTTAAGGAATTACCGAATGGAGAAGAAGAAACGTACACGATTGTTGGTAGTGCTGAGGCGGATCCGTTTGAAGGTAAAATTTCAAATGATTCACCAATGGCTAAAAGTCTTCTTGGTCATGAAAAGGGAACGGAAGTACTTGTGACGACCCCCGGGGGAGACATTCAAGTAAAAATAGTCGATATCCAATAGGGAGGAGAAGCGGACTACATACGAGTCCGCTTTTCTATTTGTACGAAGAAACACTCACGACCAAAATATAATCGTTATGTTATATCGTTTATATGATAGTTGCATGTTGCATCGTATTTTCTTCAAACATCGTAAAGCATTATTTGCTATGTTACTTATGTTACTATCGAAAAGCGCCAATTAAACAACTGAGATGAATGTGATTGCTAATTGCTTTATG
This sequence comes from Virgibacillus sp. W0430, assembly GCF_051846935.1. Classification (NCBI taxonomy): domain Bacteria; kingdom Bacillati; phylum Bacillota; class Bacilli; order Caryophanales; family Bacillaceae; genus Virgibacillus; species Virgibacillus sp. W0430. The sequence goes on along the minus strand of NZ_JBPYCS010000041.1, from coordinate 15,825 downwards.
GCTGTGACTGCAAAAATGTAAAAAACGTAACGACTAGGGTAGCGAGAAGGTAATAATTCAATTGAACTGCCGCTGCACCTGCTTATTATATGTACTATCAAATACGTGACTGAATTAAACGAAAGTCCATCTTTCGAATAGTAGTTAAACTATGCTACAATTTAGTTTAAAGAGCATTGTGTTGGGAGGAATACGATGAGCGCTTTTGAACATTTTTCACGTGTTGACAAATTTGAAAAAAGACGCAAAAACAAAAAGGCAATTACAGTGTTACTTATTTTAGGAATTGTTTTAAGTATTGTCTTCGTTTACTTATTTCTATTTGGTGAAAAAAGTAATACGAAAGAAACGCATGATGAACAATTGTCGAATGAACAACAATCAACTGCTGAAGCGGACGAGCAATTTTTAATTGTGGACGATGATGATCTTAATAAAAACGAGGATAACGGAAAATCTACTGTCAATAATAGTTATGCCGATGAAGGAACTAATTACGAATTGGATTATGAAACGATTGAAACAAATGATGAAAATGTAATTGAGGCATATAAAGGAAATTGGGAACCAATTGGAACTGTACAAGAGGAACCGCACACCGTTCAATTTAAAAAAGAATCAGAAGACTGGGCCGAAATGGAAAGCGCTATATCGATTGCGACAGGCATATCTAAAGAAGAAATGGTTACGTATTGGATAGGAAACGCTGGTGATCAGAAAGCTATTGGAACAGTTTATGCCTCGAATAATGAATCAGATATTTACCGTGTAACGATTGAATGGGTTGAGCATCAAGGTTGGAAACCTATACTGGTTGAAAAACTAAAACAATTGGCAAAGTAATATAAATAATTGAATTTCACTTTGAAAAACCGATACCGTTAATGTAATACAACTACATTCACCGGACTAGGGACGAGTGAACGATACGTTCACGTAATTTATATAAATAATTATGTACATTTTCACTTTTTTTAGCAGCCGAAACATTAGCGATCAAACTATATTACTCAATATACATAAATAGACGAGGAGATGTAAAAATGACAATCGGGATTATTGGTGCAATGGATGAAGAAATATCTTACTTATCTCAGCAGATGGATGATAAACAAGAGCATACCGTTGCAAATACACTTTTTATTACTGGTATTTTAAATGGGAAGAAAGTCGTACTATTAAAATCAGGTATTGGAAAAGTTAATGCAGCATTGGCTACAACGATAATGCATGAACGTTTTGCACCAACGTGTGTTATTAATACAGGGTCTGCTGGAGGATTTGATCAGGAATTACAAGTAGGTGATATTGTAATTTCAACAGAAGTTATCCATCACGACGTTGATGTAACGGCCTTTCAATATGCACAAGGTCAAGTTCCAGGAATGCCAGCAACTTTTGCCGCTAGTAGTGAACTTGTAAGTAAAGCCGTGTCAGCCATGAAACAGTTGAGTGTTCAATATAAGACGGGTTTAATCGCTTCTGGAGATGCATTTATTGAAGATGAACGTCAATCCAAAGAAATTCATCGTAAATTTCCAACGATGATTGCAGTAGAAATGGAAGCTGCGGCAATTGCACAAGTATGTCATCAATATAATAAGCCATTTGTTATAATTCGTGCATTATCCGATATAGCTGGCAAACAATCATCGCTATCGTTTGAACAGTTTCTAGAAGCGGCCGCAAAAAATGCAGCAACTCTAATTATAGAAATTATAGCCGAGGTTTAAGCATACTCCATTTCCATGAATTTCATAGTTATCACATTAAATGTCTGTGATATAATGCTTCCAAGGGGGCATTTTAATGAATGAATCACGTAAAGAAATGGAATGGAAACGAATGGATTATGAACGTTTTTCATTAACTTTAATTATGTTAAGCAGTTATTTTTATATAGGGGCAATAATTAAAACATATATAGAGCCAGCACGAAACGGAGAACTATTATTTATTCTTGCTTGTACTTCTTTAGCATTAGTCGTAGTCCTTTTCTATAAAAGACATCAAATTATGAAAAAGCTTGATCAAGATGAGCATGTGAATTAATTGCATATGCTCGTTTTTTTATAGTGACGTTGATGATGTATTTTAAGTTAAGGAATATCTACTAATTAAGTAGAACTAAACATGGAAGCTTGTGCTCTGATTTCGCTGACTTGCACTACAGCCGACAGGCTTTCCGTGGGGCACGACCTCAGTTTCTGTAGTTCCTCTATCCGAGTTGCTACATTGATCTTCGGCCGCTTGCTATTTCCGCAGGAGTCCGTCGACTTTCGTTCCATTCAGCTTAAAGAGGACTAATAGTTTTTATAAGTGAATCGATAAGTGATTTCTCTCCTGGATATGGTGTTCGACGATCTTTTTTGTACAGGGAAATTCACTTGTTTTCTATTAGAAAATCCGTTAATGAATTTCCTTCACATTTCCCTACCAAAAAGGAATGTTGTTTTTTTACCATATTGTACAACCTTTATATAGAAATAAAAGAAGGGTTTCTACACTGCGTATTAGAGGACACGACTTAACGTAGTCGCTACGTTAAATTCGAAAAATAGAACGTGCTTCACTTAGACGGTGCACGATCCGTCTGCAGAAGGTAACATATATTGCCGAAATGGTGTTCTTATTTGAAGGTTAATTTTTGTAAGTATTCGGATAATAATCGATAAGGGGAAGCATTCTAATGTTTTTGCTCATAAATTATACTCGCATATCGGCGGTGAGTGGTGAGCCTCCTTGTGCTAAGCTAGCTAGTGGGGTCTCACCAATCTCTTACCTCTTACTGGGGAATTCGCTCGTCTCGTAAGTGCTACCTGATTTTCCACAATCTAATTCGACCCAATCTTTACTAGATAAAATAGATTAGTCCTTGACTCTCAAAAACAGTGCTAATAAAAGGCAGGTATATTACTAACGATACGATTCATTGAATCGACACGACTGTTCGTTAATTTTTTGTTTTGTATAAATGACAAGCGGTATAATGGTCTTTTTCTATTTCCTTCCAAGTAGGCTTTTCATTTGCACATATATCCATTTTAAAAGGGCAGCGGGTCCGGAATACACAACCACTTGGAGGGTTAATTGGACTTGGTATTTCACCTTTTAGTAGTATACGTTCTCTACTTTTTTCAAGATCAGGATCCGGAATAGGAATTGCAGATAGTAATGCTTGCGTATATGGATGGAGTGGATTATCGTATAACGCTTTGCTATTTGCTTGTTCCAGTAAATTGCCTAAATACATTACACCAATCCGGTTAGAAATATGTTTGACCATTGACAAATCATGGGCTATAAATAGGTATGTTAATCCTTTTTCAGCTTGTAACTTTTGTAAAAGATTTATAACTTGTGCTTGAACAGATACATCTAAAGCGGAAATCGGTTCATCGGCAATAATAAAATTAGGATCGAGCGAAAGTGCTCGTGCAATTCCAATACGTTGCCGTTGTCCACCGCTAAATTCATGAGGATATCGGTTAGCGTGATCTTTATTTAGCCCAACCTCTTCCAATAATTCATATACACGTTGCAAATAATCTTCGTGTTTAGTATATTTTCGGTGTATTTCCATCGGTTCCATAATTAACTCACGAACAGTTAATCTAGGATTTAAAGATGCATACGGGTCTTGAAAAATCATTTGTTGTTTTCGGTGCTGATGAAATTTTTCTATGTTAGTAAATGTATCTACATTACGTCCTTCATAAATAATTTCTCCACCAGTCTTTTCATAAAGCTGTAAAATCGTTCTACCTATTGTTGATTTACCACAGCCAGATTCACCTACAAGTCCATAAGTTTCTCCTTTAATTATATGGAAGGTAACATCATCAACAGCTTTTAATCTCGTTCGTCGATCGATATAAAAATATTTTTTTAAACGATTGATTTCAAGTAATTTTTCCGTCATAACTTTTGCTCCTTTCTCTATTTTGATTTACCTCGAATGGAATATAGCGCAGCCTCATAAACTTCTATTATGTTAATTATTTGAATTTTTCTTTCGGCTTATAGAATATAAAGCATTCCATCTCTATATCCGACGTTTGTAAAAAGATGAGTTTTAAAAATCTATTCTCATTGCCGAAAAAACAAATGTCCTTGCTCTCATTGTTGTCGCTGGTTTTAGTACAATACGGGTGAAAAAACAAAGGAATCCTGCGAGCATATTATTTGAAATACTCGCAGGCGCTTTTAGTATTACTTAATTTTTATCTGCCCATTTTAACTCCAAATAGCCAACAGGGTGACGAACGACTCCTGTTACACCATCTTTATAAATATGGACATGGTTATAATAATGAATAGGTAAAAATGGGACATCCTCAGCCAATATTTTTTCAGCTTCATACATTAAATCCCATCGTTTACTTTCATCTGCTTCTTGTTTTATATTTGCAATAAGCTGATCATATGTTGCATTGGAATAGCCAGTTCGATTCATTGTTGAATCGGTAATGAAGCTTTCAAGGAAATTAACTGGATCACCATAGTCGAATAAAAATGAACTTCGCGAAAATTGGAGATTTAAACCCTTCTGATCGTCTAGAAATACAGACCATTCAGTGTTTTCTAGGGTAACTTCTACACCTAGATGTTCACTGTACATGCTCTGCAATGTTTCAGCAATTGCCTTGTGTGTTTCGCTTGTGTTGTACGATAGTGTGATTTCTGGTAGCTCGTCATATCCTTCTTCTTTCATACCTTCTTCAAGAAGCTTTTTCGCGTCCTCTGCATTGAAATTTATCAAATCCCCGTTCACATCTCGAAAATCTTCCCCAGATGGATTTGTAAATCCGGGCGATACGAATCCTTTTGCTGGAACTTCTTTATTTTTAGTTACATATTCAACAATTTCTTCTTGATTGACAGCTAATGCAAAAGCTTTTCTTATTTTTTTATTTTGAAAAGGCTCCTTAGTTAAGTTAAATCGGTAAAAATACAATCCACCTTGATCGGAAATTTGGACATTATCTCCATCAATAAGTTGATCTGATAATTCTGAAGGTATCCCTGTAACGTCTAACTCACCCGTTTCAAACATTTGGTATTCTGTATTCGGATCATCTACCATTGCCCAATGAACTTCATCAATTTTTACCGTGTCCTTATCCCAATAATGCTCATTCCTATGCATTACAATATGACTGTTATGTGCCCATTCTGCAAGAGCGAACGGCCCGTTAGAAACAAAAGTATCGGCTTCCGCATGCCATTCAGGATTTTCCTCAGCTACTGCTTTATTTACTGGGAAAAAAGCAGGGTTGGAAATAACGTGTAAAAAGTATCCAGTAGGTGCATTTAATTTAACTTCAAACGTTTTATCATCTACAGCTTTTATTGCTAAGTCTTTTGCTGTTGCTTCTCCACTGTTATATTCCTCTCCACCTTCAATAAAGTAACCTAAAAATGCAGCCGGTGAACCTGTATCAGGATTTAGTAAGTGCGTCCAAGCGTAAACAAAATCTTCCGCTGTTACTGTATCGCCGTTTGACCAGTTCGCATTATCGCGAATATGGAACGTGTAGACAGTTCCATCTTCCGACACATCCCATTTTTCAGCAATAGCAGCTTCAGGCTCATGACTTTGGCCTAACCTCGTGAGACCTTCCATTAAGTTATTCAATGCATTCCAAGAAACTGAATCAAAACCAACAGCAGGATCAAAAGATGTTGGTTCATTCCCATTATTCATATATAAAGTTTTCAACCCATTTTCTTCATCTTCTGTTTCATTGGCTGGTTCTTCCGGAGCATTCGTTGTATCTTTAGGTTCTTTGGTTGCACTGTCCTTAGTAGTACAAGCAGCTAATACTCCTATTAGTAATCCAATGGCAATGAAAGCAATCCATTTTTTCAAGTTAATATCCCCCTTTTTTCTAGATAGATAATCTAGATTTTAATAAATAACATATTTAAAAAACAGTGAAAATGAGAGTTGTCATAAGCTGCCTACATTTACGTTTTGAATGAATTCACCTCCTTTATAACTTCCTTTGCACGTTCGTCCTGAAGCCAGCAATTCGTATAGTGCGTAGATGTCAACTCAAAAGGGGAGGGATAAACTTTTTCACATACTTTCATCGCATATGGGCACCTTGCAGAAAATGGGCATCCAATTGGAGGTGAAAATAAATCAGGTGGCGTACCTTCGATTGGAGTCAGCTGTTCTTCCGCCATATCAAGGCGAGGTACAGAGTGTAAGAGCCCCTTTGTATATGGATGTTTTGGGTGATAAAAAATTTCCCTCTTTGTTCCGGTTTCAATTATTTTTCCTCCATACATTACAGCAACGCGATCAGCAATCTTCGCTACAACGCCAAGGTCATGTGTAATTAAAATAATTGATATCCCCGTCTTTTTTTGAATTGTAAGAAACAGATCCAAAATTTGCGCTTGAATCGTAACATCTAGTGCTGTCGTCGGTTCATCAGCAATTAATAGCTCAGGATTACAAATTAATGCGATTGCAATTACTATTCTTTGCCGCATCCCTCCACTAAATTGGTGTGGATAATGCTGTAGTCTTTCTGCTGGATTAGAAATGCCGACAAGGTCCATCATTTCTATCGCTCTTTGTTTTGCATCGCTTTTGGTCATATTGCGATGCTGTCGAATTCCTTCCATTAATTGTGTTCCAATCGTAAGAGTAGGATTTAGTGCAGTCATTGGGTCTTGAAAAATCATGGATAGTTGTACCCCGCGATATTTACGCATTTCTTTTTCTGATAATAGCAACAGGTCCTTATCGTTAAACGTAATTGAGCCACTTGTAATTTTTCCTGGTGGACTAGAGATTAGGCGCATAATTGCTTTGGCTGTAACGCTTTTTCCACAACCAGATTCCCCAACAATAGCTAAAGTTTCTCCTTTATTTACATAAAAGTTAATTCCTCGAACGGCTTGAACGGTACCACCATATGTGTTAAATGTTACGTTTAAATCATTAATTTCAAGTGTTTTTGACATGACTCCACCTACTTTCTTAACCTTGGGTCAAGGGCATCTTGTAAGCCATCACCTAGAACATTAAAAGCAAACATTGTAAAGGAAATAAAAAACGCAGGAAAAAATAATGTCCACCAGTATCCAGATAATATTGCTCCTAAAGCATCATTAGCCATTGTTCCCCAGCTTGCATGAGGAGATTGTATACCTAGCCCGAGAAAACTTAAAAATGCTTCAGCAAAAATAGCTGTTGGCACAGTTAAAGTTACTTGAACTATAATTGGTCCCATTGTATTTGGAAGTAAATGCTGTCGTATAATCCGTAACGTTTTACTACCAAAAGATGTTGCCGCTAAAACGAATTCATAATTTTTTATTTGCATCACTTGTCCGCGAACGATTCGTGCCATTCCAACCCATCCTGTTACAGTTAATGCGATGATAATTGTAAATAAGCTTGGTCCCATAACTACAAGTAATAAAATTACAACAAGAAGATATGGAATGCCGTATAAAATTTCAATGATACGCATCATAACATTATCCGTACGCCCACCTTTATAGCCTGAAATACCGCCATATATAATGCCTATTAGAAAGTCAATTAAAGCTGCCATTAAGCCAACGAATAAGGAAATTCTTGCACCATACCACGTTCTCGTAAATACATCCCGTCCATGTGAATCCGTACCAAACCAATACGTTGACGATGGAGGCTGGTATTGGTTTGGTAAGTCCGTCTGATTAACGGCAAAAGGAGAAAGAATTGGCCCTACAATCGCCATAATTGTCAAAAAGAACAAAAAAATAAGTCCAGACATAGCGAGTTTGTTTTTACGTAATCGCACCCATGCGTCTTTCCAATAGGATAACGAAGGTCGCGATACAGTTTCATGTTCTCCACGCTCTTTTTTCCGCAAAACAAACCAATCATCATAAATGGTGGCAGAATGATTCTTTTTTTTCGTATCCAATTTACTCGCCCCTTTGTTTATGAATTTTAATTCTAGGATCTAGAAGTCCATAGGCGAGATCAACTAAAAATAAGGAGAATATTAAAAAGGCACTATAAAAAACGGTAGTCCCCATAATTACTGGATAGTCTCGCTGGTTAATGCTTTCAACAAAATAACGCCCCATACCAGGTATAGCAAATATTTTCTCTATTACAAACGTCCCTGTCAAAATACCAGCAAGCAATGTACCTAGAATTGTAACTACTGGCATTAAGGCGTTACGAAGGGCATGCTGTAAGACAATTCGCCACGGTAGTAATCCTTTTGCACGGGCCATTTGGATATAATCTTGAGTTAAAACTTCAATCATAGTGGAACGAGTAAGCCTAGCAATAATAGCCATAGGTCCTGTTGCTAGCGCTAAAACTGGAAGAACCATATGGAGTGGGCTCGACCACGTTGCAGGCGGCAATAGATTCCAGTCAACTGCTAGTTTTTGGATGAGTAACGTTGCAAGCACAAAGTTAGGAATAGAAATCCCTAAAACTGCAAAAGTCATCGCCATATAATCAACTATCCCATTATGCTTTAATGCAGCGAGTGTGCCTAATGTAATTCCTGACAAAAGGGCAACAATGATTGTTATCATTCCAAGTTCAAAAGAAATAGGAAAGCCACGACTTAGTAAGTCATTAACCGTTTGATTACGGTGTTTAATGGAGGGACCTAAATCCAAAGTAACGATTGATTTTAAGTAATGAACATATTGAATATGATATGGTTCGTTTAATTTATAATGTTCATTTAAATTGTGAAGTACTGCCTCCGATGTATTTCTCTCATCATTAAAAGGCGAACCAGGTAATGTTACCATAAGAATAAAAGTAAGCGTAATAATAATCCATAATGTAACAATCATAATTAAAAGCCGCTTTCCAATATAACGTAGCATAAAGTATATCTCCTTCATGAAAAGTTAGTACGCATTGTGAGTTCAGTCATTACAAACATTGCATTATAAGCTTTTGAATCGTGTTTCTTGAAATGTAACAGTTGGTGTGTATGAACAAAGCGTTCTATTAGGAAGTCAACCTGCCCATTCTGTTTGACAATAAGTATAGAATTTAATTTTAATGTAGGATTTTTTTGGAGATAGAACTGGTTTCATATTTTGGTATGAATAAGTGTGGCTACAACTTTTACTTCTTATTTAAATCTTTGCTTTCCTAGTGTTAAGCTGTTCACACAAGAACTTCAACACACGTGCTTTAAAAGCAGGATCATTACAATGTGAACTATCTTCTATACAAATGTTTCGGGCTTGTTCATAGTTATGTTTGTTTACACGAATATATGTACAATTTGGTAAACGGTCTTCCAATCAACCTCCTGCTTAGTATTTGCATAGCTTAATATGCCGTTTAATGAAAAGCTATGTGCACAGCTGAAAACGAATACTAATGTACGCTATTTGAAGTAAGTGTGTTTTAGTACGAGTAGGGGAGGGGTATACGCAAAAAAAAGAAGTATCTCCCCAAGTTCTCATCGATAACAGTAGTCTTCTGGTGATGGGAACTAAAAGGTATGGGGAATACTCCGCTAAAAATATTATTAATAATAAACGATAGAGTCGTAATTTGGACAGAAAGTAAGGCGAAGATTAATTTTGCAGAATAGTAGTAAGCAGATCCAACATGGAAAGATTTTGATATTCGTACGAGAACGATTTAAACAGTGGGACGAGCATTTACACATATTATTAGAATATGGCACATTCTCAATGAAAGCAATTAGAAACGAGTTGGAAAATAAAGAAGTGATTGTAACTAAGTATTGAATGGTGATTTACCAATTTAATAATAAGGAGAACTGATTAATTAAAATTTCCTCTTTCTTTTCGATAATACTCCCGAAATACTTTCATTAACGCTCTCTTTTCAATCCGTGAAACATAGCTTCTTGAAATATTCAGCATTTTTGCGATTTCACGTTGGGTCATTTCATTATGTTCATTTAACCCATAACGGTAAATAATTACTTCTTTTTCACGTTCATCCAACACTTGAAAAAACGCTTGCATTTTATCAATTTGCATATTTAATTGGATAAAATCAATAATATTTTCATTTTCCGCTTTTAAAATATCAATTAAACTAATTTCATTACCTTCATGGTCTTGCCCAATTGGATCATGGAGGGAGACATCTTTTTTAACTTTCTTTAACGCACGTAAATGCATCAGTATTTCATTCTCAATACATCTAGCAGCGTAAGTTGCAAGCTTAGTCCCTTTTCCAGCTTTAAAGCTTTCAACTCCTTTAATTAACCCGATCGTTCCAATTGAAATTAAATCTTCCATATCTTCTCCAGTATTGTCAAACTTTTTCACAATATGTGCTACTAAACGTAAGTTATGTTCAATTAATTTGTCACGAGCTTCTTTATTGCCTTCTTGCATTTCTTTAATATACTTCGCTTCTTCTTCCGGTGACAATGGTTGAGGGAAGGCATGGTTTTTTACATAGGATACAAAGAAGAGGGTTTCTTTTATTAAGTAGGCGAGTACAGTTAAAATACTGGACAACAATATACACCTCCTAACGTGCTCCATAGGCATTTGCCTATATTTTATCTGTATGTATAAGCGAGGAGAATTGTGTCTGTCCGAATCGAATTAAAAGCGGAGGTAATCATTTAATATGATTCCTCCGCTTTCTCATTACTTATTCTGTTTTTGTACATACGCTTCATATTCGTCGTTTCTGCTTTTCAAATAGGGCTTTACTCCACTACGGTGTGCCGCCCTTGAGAGCACATGTCCTGATACCGGCGCAGTTAATAAAATGAAAATAATTGCTAATAGCAACTTTCCGCTCACAATTCCATGATCGCCATATAAAAACAAAAAAGCTGCAATTAATATACTGAAAATGCCAAGGGTTGGTGCTTTTGTTGCTGCATGAAGTCTTGTAAAAACGCCAGGAAATCGATTAATTCCAATGGAACTTGATAAAATGAAAAACGTTCCGGCAAGTAAAAGGAAAATTATTATAATATTCATTAAAACCTCAATCATCGTCACGATCAATAATAACACCCTTTTCAATATATTTGGCAATTGCTAATGTACCAATAAACAATAGTATACCGATAAGAAGGATGACATCGTTTAATTTAGTTGTTACTAATCGAATTGCCATGATAGCCGCAATTGCCATTAAATTGATCCCAAGCGCATCCAATGCTGTCGCTCTGTCTGGATTCGTTGGTCCAACGATAATCCGATATAAAAGCAGGAGGACAGAAACTGCAATACCAATTAAGCATATTAGTGTTACGATCGATAATACCTGTTCGGACATCTGCAATGTGCCTGTCATCGTGTTACCTCCATAATAGCCTTTTCAAATGTGTTTTTAATGTCGTAAATAGCAGCATCAACCTCGTCAATATGCATAGCATGAATAAATATAACCGAATTATCATCTGCTATTGCGACCGATAAAGTTCCAGGTGTAAGCGTGATTAAGTTTGCAAGCAAAGTAATTTCCCAGTCTGATTTTAGCTCCGTTGGCATTGCAAAAATTCCAGGCTCTATATTTGGTTTACGCTTATATACGAGACGAACAATGTCAATATTTGATAAAACTAACTCACGGAAAAAGATAAATACCAATTTAACGATCTTGAATACACGCTTTAGGTAAAATGAGCTTGGTAAAAAACGATCTAAAACGAGAATTAAGACGAGTCCTAATAAATAACCGAATATAAAGCTTGGGAATGTATAGGACTCACTTAAAAACATCCACATAAATGATATGATTAAATTTATAACAATTTGAAAGGCCATAGTAATTTACTCCTTTAAAACCGAATCAATATATATTTCCGGATCAAGCAAATAAGCTGAAACGGAATCGACAATTGGGTACATAAACTCTGCACCAATTCCTAAAGCAATCGAAAATCCAAGCAAAAAAACGATAGGGGCCATACGTCCTTTAATTGATTTGTGTTCAATAGACACATCTTTTTCTCCCCAAAACCCACGTATAAATATCTTTAAGATAGAGTACAAAATGAGTAGGCTCGAAATAAGCGCAATAATAACGATACTAATTTCTTCATTTGCAAGCCCGCCTTTTAGTAAAAGCAATTTACCGATAAATCCACTGAAAGGTGGAATTCCAGCCAATACAAACGCGGAGATAAATAGTATCCAAGCTAGAAATGGATAATGATGCATTAACCCCGACATCTTTCGTAAATCCGATGTTCCCGAAACATAGGCAATTACTCCTGCAATTAAGAAGAGTGCAGTTTTTATAATCATATCATGGATTAAATAATAAATTGTACCACTCATTGCATCTTGGTTAAAAATCGCTATACCCATAATCATAAATCCGATAGCTGGAATTACATTATACGCAATAATTAACTTAACATTATTTGTCGATAGTGCACCTATAACACCAAAAAGCATAGATAAACCAGCAATCCAAATAAAAAATCCGTGGGTTAAATTTATTTCAAAAACGAATATTAATGAAAATACACGCAAGATGGAGTATAGGCCTACTTTAGTTAATAAAGCTCCGAACAAGGCTGAGATAACAGGGTTCGGTACAATATACGAATGTGGCATCCAATAATAAAGCGGAAAAAGAGCTGCTTTAGTAGCGAAAACAAAGAATAATACAATCCCAATTGTAGTTAATACTCCTTGCTGCTCTACTTCTTGAACCCGTTGTGCAATTTGAGCCATATTAACCGTACCGACTACAGAATACAAAAAGGCTATTGTCGTTACGAATAGTACCGATGAAAACAAATTAAAAAGTACATACTTCAATGATTCTCTTAGTTGAACTTTATTTCCACCAAGTACGATTAGCCCATAAGAGGCCATTAATAGAACTTCAAAGAAAACGAATAGGTTAAACAAGTCACCTGTTAAAAATGCTCCAGATACACCACTTATTAAAAAGAAGAAAAACGAGTAAAAATAATGCTTTTCTTTTTCAGTTGAAAGACAATGCGGTGCGTAAAAAGCGCAGGCAACAGATATGATGTTCGTCGTTAAAACGAGTAACACAGAAAGTGGATCGGCAACAAAAATAATTCCATAAGGTGCAGGCCAACTGCCGGTTTCTAATATTAAATTCCCTTGCTGTAATACTCGCCATGCAAGAACACTTGAAATCACTAGATTAAATATAATGATAATTTTCGTAAGACTACGGGAAATTCGTATGTTTTTATTAAAGAAAGCAGTAATTATTCCTGCTAATAAAGGAATAATTATTGGTAAGACAACAAAATTACTCATATTCGTTACCCCTTAATTGTTCCATATTGTCTGTTTTATTTTCATTGACAGTTCGGTAAGCCAATACCAATACAACACTTGTGACACCAAAGCTAATAACAATTGATGTTAATATTAAAGCTTGTGGCAAAGGATCGGTATAATCCGAAACACCTTCAAGTAATACAGGAGGCTGACCTCTTTTTAATTCACCCATCGTTAAAATAAACAGGTGAGCAGCGTGTGATATTAATCCTGTACCGATTGCAATTCGCAACAACTGTTTTTGTAATATATTGTAAATTCCTGTAGTGAATAATATACCTGCTAATATTGAAATAATAATCTCCACTTACTTAGCCTCCTTATCATTACGTAGCCGGATAAGGCCAAAAATAGCAAGTGCTGCAATACCAAGTACTGCAATTTCAAATAACGTATCAATCCCACGCATATCAACTAATATAACATTTACGATATTGTGGCCGCCGCCGATCGTTAATGATGTTTCAATAAAGTAGTCCGATATTTTGTCAAACCAGTTCGTACTATGGGCTGAGATACCAATCATCGTCATTAACACGCCAAAGCTGACAGAAATAATAATGTTCGTAATTACTGTTCCTTTTGATTCGTCTCGTTTACGTAGCTTTGGTAAATGGTAGAAGCAAAGTAAAAATAAAACTACTGTAACTGTTTCAATTACGAGCTGAGTTAACGCTAAGTCAGGTGCACGATAAATGACAAATAGCATTGCTACCCCGTAACCGACAATTCCAAGAATTAATATTGCCGCCAAATTATTATTAGAAAAAATAGTCCATAGAGAGGCAATGATGATGGAAAACACGATTGCAATTTCTATAAACTTTACATTTGCGAGATTATCAAATTGGATTGAAAACCCGTCTGTTAAATACATAAATGTAAAAGTAACGATTACGATTGTACTTACAATAATTGCCATGTATGTACGTAGTGAACCAGTCATATAATAGTTTGTTATTTTTTCCGATGCGATGTCCAATTGTTTCATGCCTCGGTCGTATACATTATTAAAGCTTCTATTTCCCGGGATAACGGAATAAACGTTAACCCATTTTTGTCGTGTAGCAACAAATATTGCTCCGATCAGTACTACAGCTAATGACATATATAATGGAATAGAAGAGAAGCCATGCCAAAACTTAATAGTAGGAAATTGTGTTTCTCCGCTAATTGCTGTTGCAGCATGAGCTAAAAAAGAATTGTTGAATACATTTGGAAACAACCCAATAATAATTACTCCACTAACTAAAATTAAAGGAGATAGAAGCATTCCTAAAGGAGCTTCATGTGGCTGTTTGGTTAAACGATTCTTTTTCTTACCAAAGACACCAAAGAATAAATACATTGAATATACAAAGGTGAAAACACTTCCAAATACTGCCAAATATGGAATGGCATTAGCTAATACGCTCGCTAAAGCACTCGCTCCATTATCCAAACGAATACTTGCATCAAAAAACAACTCTTTACTATAAAAGCCGTTTAAAAAAGGCAATGGTACACCCGCCATGGAGAAAGTGCCGAATAAAGCTAATGTAGCTGAAATAGGCATTAAGGTGTATAAGCCTCCAAGCTTCCGAATATCCCTCGTACCTGTTTCATGATCAACGATTCCGGCAATCATAAACAAACTTCCTTTAAATGTTGCATGGTTTAATATATGAAAGACCGCAGCAAAAATGGCGATTTTCGTACCGAATCCAAGCATCGCCATGATCATTCCTAATTGACTAATGGTAGAGAATGCAAGAATCGCTTTAAGATCTGTTTGACGAACGGCCATGTAAGAGCCCCAACATAAGGTAATGATTCCAATCAAACTAACGGAAATAAAAAACCATTCGTAAGCAGCGAAGATAGGTGATAAGCGAGCAACTAAGTAAATCCCTGCTTTAACCATCGTGGCAGAATGTAAGTATGCACTGACAGGGGTAGGAGCTTCCATTGCATCGGGCAACCAAATATGAAATGGAAATTGAGCAGACTTCGTAAATGCACCTAGCAATATAAGGATAAGTATTAATGGAAGGTACGTACTATTTAAAACAGTATCTGCTTGAAAAATTATTTCCTGAATGCTCGTTGTTCCAGTAACGACGTATAGTAGTACAAATCCGCCAAACATGCTTAAACCACCAAAGACTGTTATCATCATAGACTTTAGAGCGCCATATCTGGAACGTGATTTATAATGCCAATACCCAATTAATAGGAAGGAAGATATTGAAGTTAATTCCCAAAACGTATACAATACGAAAATGTTATCCGATAAGACAACTCCAAGCATTGCCGCCATAAACATAAGTAAATACACATAAAAGTGACCTAATCGTTCAGACTTGTCCATATAATAAATGGAATAGAGAACAACGAGTGAACCGATTCCACTAATTAATAGAACAAATAATAGGCTAAGTCCGTCTAAATATAAATCAATATTAATTTTTAATGAAGGGATCCATTGATATGTTTGTTTGTAAATGGTAAAATCTTCCCCTAAAAATGTTAAAAAGTAAATGAAAATGGCGAATGGAATAAAAAAAACAA